>CAYRIG010000138.1:0-4963 GCA_964424315.1 uncultured Dehalococcoidia bacterium
AAAAAGCCATAGATGACTACAATAAAGCTATTGAATTAGACCCCTATAATCAAACAGCAATCAATAACAAAAATATATGGTTGCAAGACCATTCATAATTAAACGCCTAACCTTTAGTTAAATTCAGAAACTATATTCAGCATTTTGCATAGTCTGATATGTAATTCTCAGAAGGTTTCCATCCGTCAGGGGGTTCATCTTGGAGGTGCAATCAATAACAGCAACCATGTTAGATTACTATATATTGCTGTTAGTTATACTAGGAACAATGAATGATAATTCAAATTCATTGAATGAATGAAAGCTAGTATAACTAACCAACAATCTGATCATATTAACGAAAATACATGTATAGATGAATAGTTAAATTAGGGTAATTCTGTCATTAACACCATGGTATATAATTTTCTTCGTAAAATGAAAAACAACCATGAATGATAAAAATTCCAAATAGCTTTCACCATGAATATTATGAGATTTAAAACTTTGTTACATGTTATAACTGCGCTAGTGATAATATTTCTTTTAGGATGCACCAATAATTCTGAAATAAATAATGAAAAGGTAAGTATCCATTCTTTTACTACTGATCCTGTATCAACCCCAACACCTACAATAACTCCTTTTCCAACACGGGTCTCCAAACCAAAAGCCAAGGTTCCGACCCGTACTCCTAGATCAAAGCCAAATAATCCCAGCAGCACTTCAGATTCAAACCTAATCACAACAGATATTTTTGTTTCTCAGTATATCTATCAACATTTTGACTCCAGTCTGAACTTAGATTTCAAAGAAATAGTAGATCAAGAATTTTCTTCTGTTGAACAAAAAGCTGGTGTATCAATTGCTGTATTTACAAACAATAAAATATGGAGATATGCATCTGGTATATCAGACGAATCTACACCAATGACTATCGAAACACCTGTTTTGATAGGCAGTACATCCAAAACATTTATATCAGCACTTATTCTTAACCAAATAGAAAATGGACTGTATACATTAGATGATTCGATTGAATCATTATTGTCAAACCATCCTGATTATGTATCTTTCGATAAAGATAAAATTAATCCTAAAGTAACTGTCAAAGAACTCTTATCTATGACTTCTGGGTTACCTGACTATAATGAAAATGTAGAGGGTAAAAATGATTTTTTCAAAATCCCATTTTGGAAACCATCCAATAACATATTGTTGACTAAATCTAATCACACCGCACCTGGTCAGTTTGAGTACTGTGATACAAATGTTGTTTTACTAGGATTGATAGCTGAATTATATGGAATGAAACCGCTCAATGAATTATATGGTGATATATTTTTTGACAAATTACAAATATCAGCGATTTCTCTCCCTGATGAAGGGATTCCTTCAAATACCGCAAGACCTTATGGAGATCTCGAACCATGGACTTCAGGATTCGGCAACATGATTGAATCGGCTCCATTTTCTTTTGAACATTATCTATTTGGTCAAGGACGTATCAGATGGGCTTGTTGTGGGATTATTTCTACTCCAGAATATTTATCCCGTTGGGGCTATGAATTGTACAGTGACAACGGTTCTGCTATTTCATCAAATTCACGTTCAATTCTGTTGAATTCATTTAGTGCCGAAAAAGTTTCATTTGCAGGTACAAAACAATACTATGGCTATCTGATATCAAAACGTGAATTTCCTATATCAAAGTCTCAATCTATCATCAGTTTCGGTCATCCAGGTGGAGGTGGAGGCTATTCAACCTTATTAAGGTATTCTCCTGAACTGGATTTATCAATTGCAATTCTAGCTAACTCTACTCTTAAATTCCAAGGTCATTGTAAAGAATTTGATCCGAAAAACTGTATTGCGTCATCAATTTTCAAAAAATATGCACAACATTTAAATAGAGAAAAATAGTATCTCTACGGTTCCTTATAGCCTTTCCAATGTTCCCAATGAGTGACATCTTCTACTCGTTGCCTTTTAGGCTGAGACCATTGCCCTCTACTGGGATACCCAAGAGGAATCAACGCCATAGTCATAGAATCATCAGGAAGTCCAAGAAGTTCTTTCACTTTAGTTTCATGAATCGAATACAAAGTAGTAAGAGTTGAACCAATGCCATAGTTACGGGCTGCAAGCATAAGATTTTGGACTGCACCGTAAATTGATGAACCTGCTCTAGGACTATTGGAATTTGCCATATTCCTTAGAACCGCGAAAATCCAAACAGGTGCTTCTTGAATATGATTAGCTAAATGTTCAGCACTTAGATAATTTCTTGGTCCGAGAGTGTCGGAAATATCACTGCGTTTAAGAATCTCATCACGTCGGATCCCATACGCTTTATTCCAGCCGTCAAGATACCATTCAGCTATTATATTTTTCGTCTTTTTGTCCCGTATGACTATCCAAGACCAACTCTGGCTGTTTCCTCCTGACGGTCCACGTATCGCTGCATCTAACAAATCCCAAATGATACTCTCAGGGATTTCTTGATCGGATAGGTACCGTCTCGCAGGGGTTGAATGAAGACCATCTATCAAACTTAGTTCCGTGTTTTCTTTTGAATTCATTCATCAAATCCTTTGTAACTATAAATTTATACATATCTTATACCAAATTAATGTTTTGGAATTAATGTTTTAACAATTCAATATTTGTGTTACTCAACTATCATTGTCTTTCGTGATGATTCCTGTGCAAAACTGTATAATGCTACAAAAATTAAATATTAGGAGTGTTTTATGGCTGTTACATTTGTTGTTGATTATGAAGTCAAAGATTATGAGATTTGGAAAAAAACATTTGATTCCAATTCCCACGTGCGCAAAGCAGCAGGAGTCAAAGCATCACCATTTAAAAAAATTGATGACCACAAAATAGTTTACGTAATCGGTGAAGCACCATCCAAAGAAATATTGGAAGGGATGTTTGGTAATCCTAAATTTATCGAATTGATGAAAAATGCAGGAGTAATTACTAAACCTAATGTGGTTTTCCTTAAGCAATAATCCAACCCTTAAACATTAAATAATCTCCTCCCCTTGTCATGAATAATAAAGTAAGGTGTTTTTATATTTTATGATAAATCAAACAAATGCATTAGCTGCAATTGGCAATACCCCAATCGTCAAATTAAATCGGATTGTTCCGGATAACGCGGCAGAAGTTTGGGTAAAATTAGAAGGATTAAATCCGACAGGGTCTTATAAAGATCGTATGGCAGTTTCGGTTTTGCAGAACGCACTATTACGAGGTGATGTCGAAGTAGGTCAAAAAATCGTTGAATACACTGGTGGTAGTACAGGGACCTCATTGGCATTTGTCTCTGCAGTTCTTGGTTTAAATTTCACTGCAATTTTTTCTGATGCATTTTCAAAAACGAAACAACAATCGATGGAAGCTTTTGGAGCAGAAGTAATTGTTATCAAAAGTGAGAATGGAACTATTACACCAGATTTGATTCAAAAAATGAAAAGTAAAGCGTACGAACTAGCTGATAACGAAGACACCTTTTACGCAAATCAGTTTGGTTCACCAGATGTAATTAAAGGATATGAGTCTTTAGGTAAAGAAATAATCAATCAAATAGAAGGTAACATAGATGTTTTATGTGCCTCTGTTGGTACTGGCGGTGCATTGATGGGCACATATTTTGGATTGGTTAATTCTGGTTTTAATCCAAAACTGATTGCCATAGAACCATTCCAATCTCCAACATTAACCCAAGGTAAAGGAGGACCCCATAAGGTAGAAGGTATCGGGTTAGGGTTTGAACCTCCGTTTTTAGACAAAACCAAATTAGACAATGTTCGAGCAATTGATCAAAATAAAGCATTTGATATGTGCAGATTATTAGCTAAAGAAGAAGGTATTTTTGGAGGCGGATCTACTGGTTTAAATGTTTGCGCAGCTATCGAAATAGCCAAAGAAATTGGGCCAGGTAAAAAAATCGTGACTTTAAATTGTGATAATGGACTCAAATATTTAAACAGCCATATTTTCTAACATACTATTTATTAGAAACTGTTTTATGAAACAAACTGTTTATTTGTGGGATAAAAATAAGGGGATAAATAATGAAACTTGAGGAAATACCTGACTGGGTTACATTTCCAGACGAAGACTGGGAAACCATAAGTGTAATGGAAGCCGGTATTGATCCAAATGGTTTTAATGGTTGGATCAACAAACTTAATGTAAAGGGTGCTGCTTTTGGGGGAGAAGATCATAGGGCCAATAAATTTGGTACAGTCCTCACCAGAGGTGGATACATAATTCATAGTTGGGGAGATAGACACTATAATTTTCATACTGCATCAGTCGGAAAAACACTATGTTGGGTTTTACTGGCTTTTGCTATAGAAGATGGCATCGTAGATCCTGATGAACTTGTCAGTAAAACATGGTCTGGAGAAGGACAACTGTCTCATCCTCATAAATATTTAAATGAGGGTTATCATAAATCATTGACATGGAGACATCTAATTGGGTTTAGGTTTGGCGGTTTGCATTATGGTGGATTTCCTATGGAATTAGGTGTCCGGTGGAAAGAAAAAAGAACCGGGCTTGAGGATGTTGACGCTGTTACTGGTATTCCTGATTGGGCAACTTGGACAGGTGATCCATTTTATGACCTATATTCCCATACCGAACCTGGTACAGTCGGTTTGTATAGTAGTGCAGGATTTTGGAGACTTGGTCAGGCATTGACTGTCCTCTGGAACCGAGATTTAAAAGATATTATTGATGAACGCTTATTTTCTAAAATAGGGATCCCGCCTGAACGTTGGGAATGGTATACAGGGGAAACGATAAAATCACAAAAACATTTTTACCCTGAAATCCCTGATTCTTACACCTATTTAGATCCTCCCTATGAAATCAATGGAAACCCAATCAGAAGTGGCCCAGGATGGGTTGTAATAAACGCCTCTGATTTGGCTCGATTTGGTCATCTTTTGGCTACTCGTGG
>CAYRIG010000139.1:0-4961 GCA_964424315.1 uncultured Dehalococcoidia bacterium
TGCTTACTATAGTACCTGTAGTATTGACCTATATGGTGTTGAAGTTTGTGTTCAACTCCATAGATGGGGTGCTTAGGCCATTTTTCCAACCAGTTAGTGCAAGTTTCCCCGGTGTTGGATTATTGGCGATGGTGGTTTTGGTTTATTTGATTGGTTTGTTGGGTGTGAATTTTATCGGTCGTAAATTAATAGATGGTACTCAATGGTTACTTTTAAAAACACCTATTGTAAGAAGTGTTTATTCTTCAGCAAAACAGTTGATTGAATCATTATCTTCGGGAAAGGCAGACAAAGGTTTTAAAAGAGTGGTTATGATTGAACATCCAAGAAAAGGTGCTTGGACTGTGGGTTTTTTGACTGGTACAGCCATTAACGAAAACAACGAACAAATGGCTATTGTTTACATACCTACTGCACCAACTCCAACCTCCGGGTTAGTATCGATTGTACCGTTTAAAGATGTGTATGATACCGATATATCTATCGCTGATGCTATGTCTTTAGTTTTTTCCGGTGGGATCACCTCTCCCGCTTTAATCAGAAAAACTAAAGCTGTTAAAGAACCAGAAATAGCTCAAACGAAAACATGTGATAAATGTAATCATGAGAATAAGATTACATCTAATTTTTGTGAAAATTGTGGGCAATCAGTGGAGTTAGAATCCATTAGTCATTCCTAAAGGTTATTAGGAAATGATGCGTCTAAGTTCATCACCATTTTGTTTCCAATAATCGTGCAATATGGAGATATCAGTTCCAATGGAGAAATGTTTAACTCCCATATCTAGATATTTTTTTGCTTCATCAACTGATTTTATTTCTGCGCGAGGAGGTATTCCCATTTTAATAGATGTTTTAAAAACCTTGTCGTGAGCAGCAATAACTTCAGGGTCAGATTTGGCACCAGGTTTGCCAATGCTCATTGAATAATCTGAACCTCCCCATTGAACCATATCTACTCCTGGGATTTCCAAAATCTCTTCAAGATTTTCAACTGCTCCATTTTTCTCAATCATTATAGCTATAACAGTCTCATCTAGTGCTTTTACGTAATCTGGGCTACCACCATATCCCATATAAGTGTGTCTTCGGGTAGCTACTCCATATAACCCTTTGCTCTTTGGAGTATCTGGTTTGGCAATTCTTATACATTCTTTGACGTCTTCCGGGGTTCTTGCATCTGTAAATAAAACGCTAGTACATCCTGCTCCTATGCCTCTTTGAGCCAAAAATCCTTGATGACTTTGGTCTACCTTAATCATAGAACCCATGTCATAAAGTTCAGCTGCTCTACATAGATTATCCAAGTCATGCAGATCAAATGAACCATATTCAGCTACAAATTCTACATAATCATATTTACCTGTATGGCCAAGGGCTTCAACTACCGAGGGCCATGTTGTGTGTATGTGAGTACTAAGGGTAGGCTCATCAGTATTCAATTTTTCACGCAGGATATTTCTTTTCATTATTAGTCCTTTTCGTTATATTGTCGGATACCTGGTTAAATCTAACAATTATCTGGAATTATCCTGAATCGCTTTGACTATCACCTCTGGTTTCATTGGCAAACGTTCAAATCTTACTCCAACAGCTTCTTTTAGTGCGTTGGCGATGGCTGCCATCGGTGGTACTATATTTGCCTCACCTACTCCCCTTACTCCAAATGGATGACTTTCACTTGGGACTTCAATTATCACGGCTTCGATCATAGGTACATCCAATGCTGTAGGCATTCTGTAATCAAGTAGAGTTGAGTTATCCATAGAACCGCTTGAATTCATAAAATATTCTTCGTTCAAAGCCCATCCTATTCCTTGAGCACTTCCTCCCTGCATTTGTCCTTCCACATAACTAGGATGGATCGCTTTACCTGCATCTTGAAATACTGTGAATCTTGTAACTGCAGTTTTCCCTGTTTCAGGATCGATTTCAACATCAACGATATTTCCTGCAAATGAACCTCCACCATTTCCACCCATTCCTAATTCCACTGTTCCTCGCCCAACAACAGTACCTCCGGTGTCTGGTAATTCTGCTGCTAACTCTTTAAACGACATGGATTTATGGGTGCCATTGGCTGAAGCAAATGTACCTGAATCAAATGATACTGTAGATTTATTGACACCCCATATTTTGGCTACACGGGAAAGTAATTGTTCTTTCACATCTTCTGCAGCTTTGTAAGCTGCCCATCCTGTAGCATAGGTTGTCCTACTTCCACCTGTAAGGAAGGTGAAACCAATCGAATCAGTATCTACTATTGAAGGTTTGACATCTTCCGCTCGGAGCCCTAATACTTCAGCCGCCTGCATTGCAATAGAGGAACGGCTACCACCTATATCGGTAGAACCTTCTACTAAACTTATTGTTCCATCCTTGTTAACTGATATATTTACTGAAGATTCACATCCGATATTAAACCAGTATCCAACTGCAACGCCCCTTCCTGTATATTTCCCCTTAAGCGGAGTTTTGTAATGAGGGTGATTTTTCATTTGGGTTAAAACTTCTACTAACCCTATTCTAGGGAAAGTGGGTCCCGCAGCCCTTCTGGTACCTTTTTTGGAAGCATTTAGCAGTCTGAGGTCTATGGGGTCAATACCAGTTTTTTCAGCTAGTTCATTTATAACTTGTTCCACGGCAAATGCTGCATTTGGCGAACCTGGGGCCCGATATGGTTCAGTTTTAGGCTTATTTACAACTACATCGTAGCCATCTATTAAACTATTTGGTACTGAATAAGCCGCAAATACGCATTCACAAGCCATATCTACCGGTGAGCCAGGGAAGGCTCCTGCTTCAAATGCTATATAGGCATGTCCCGCTGTAATTTTTCCTTCTTTTGTTACGCCTACTTTGACTTTTACCATACAACCCGAAGTGGGGCCTGTACATTCAAATACTTCTTTGCGGGTCATAACGATTTTAACTGGCCGATTTGATTTTTTAGATAAAAGAGCTGTAACAGCATCTAGATATGAAGGGATTTTCCCTCCAAAACCCCCTCCTATCTCTAGTGGGGTTACTTTAATTTCAGATACTTCGATTCCTAAGACGTCAGCGACACTTTCTCTTAGGTTGAATGCTCCTTGTGTACTGCACCAAATATTCAATTTGCCGTCACTATTCCAAAATGCAGTACTATTATGAGGCTCGATATAACCTTGGTGTACTGTTTCAGTATTGAATTCACGTTCTACTATATAGTCAGCATCATTAAATCCAACAGCAATATCTCCTAACTTATGTTGATAGTGATTAGCAATGTTGCTTTTTGTTTTGGTCTTTTCCCCCATTTCTTCAGTGACAAGTTCCGGATGAAGTAATGGAGCTGTAGACGGCATTGCTTGCTGTACTGTCAATACTGGTTCTAATTCTTCGTACTCAACATCTATTAGGGAAAGTGCTTCTTCAGCAACATGTATGTTAACTGCCGCTACTGCCGCAATTGCATGACCTTTGTAAAGAGCTTTATCCGCTGCTAAAATGTTGTTTCGTGAATATTTCAGGCCGTCATCATCACCTGGATCTGCGAGGTCGTCTCCAGTTACGATACTGAATACTCCAGGCAATTTTTCAGCTTTTGAAGTATCTATAGATTTTATATTAGCGTGTGCATAAGGGCTTCGCAGCACTTTACCGTAAATAAGACCGGTGGGATAGTAATCAGCGCCGTATAAGGCTCTACCCGTGACTTTATCGGTACCATCATGTCTTATTGGTCTAGTACCAATTACTTTATACTCAGCCTTACTCTTGTCTAAATCTTTTGATATTGTCATTTCATAATTCCTTATTAATTGAGATATAAATCATTCCCACATTAACTTGTAAGTTAATTACTTACTGAATGTACCCTATTATGAACTCTGTTAGTTATCGAAGTCAAATAAGGTTTAATGACTTTTAAGCGGGTAAATAAAACTAATTCTATTTATCAGAAATTTTTGTAATTTAGATAAGATGTTCAAGCATAGTTAACGGTGAAGTTGTCAGCAATCCACCGTCTACAGGCAGTACAGCTCCGGTTATCCACCTTGCTTCATCACTTGATAGGAATAAAGATGCCCATGCAACGTCCCATGCTGTACCTTCCGTACCTAATGGGGCTGCTTTTCTTCTTAATACCCTTTGTTTTTCACTTAGTTGTCCGGCTACCATTGGTGTGTATATATTACCTGGTGCTATAGCGTTTACTCTGACGCCCGCTCTCCCATGTTCAGCTGCCATTGTCGTTGTGAGAGCGATGATACCACCTTTTGATACTGAATAAGGAACGCTTTCAAAAATGCTGCCAGATCGTAAACCAAGGAAAGACGACATGTTTACAATAGAACCACCACCAGATTCAATCATTTTAGGAATGACATGTTTACTTACCAGCACCATTGATTTTAAGTTGACGTTCATTACTTTGTCGTAGTCAGTTTCTTTTAAAGTAACTACGTTTCCAGGTGCTAATATGCCTACGTTATTTATTAATGTATCTAATCGTCCATATTGACTAATAGTAGTATCTACTATACGTTTGCAGTCTGAATTACTTGTAACATCCCCTGTTACGGATATTGCGTCATGTCCATCAGCTAAAAGTTGATCTAGTGTTTCATTTACTCTATTTTCGTTATTGTCCACCAAAACGACTTTACATCCATGTCTAGCAAATAAAATAGAAATTGCTTTACCTGTTCCAATTCCAGGGCCACTTGATCCAGCTCCTGTGATTATTGCCACTTTTTGATTTAAACGTAATAGCTTTTCATCCATATTTATTCTCCCAACTCAACTACTTTTATTAAATATATGAATTCATGTATGCAATCGTTTCAAACATTTAAAGATATATATTAATCTACGCAGGTTTTAAAAAAAGCGTGGCTGGTTGTACCCATTTGATAACGATTTAAAGTTTCGGAAAGGGGGGATCGTTCTTAAATTCAAAGCACTACATTGTCTGC
>CAYRIG010000140.1:0-4940 GCA_964424315.1 uncultured Dehalococcoidia bacterium
GTTTCTTCCCATGGCTGCCATAATATCGTTCATTTTGTAATTGGGTGCCAAAAACTGATTTGCATAGGGCTTGCCTTCAGCAGGTCCATTATCTCGTGGTAAAGCCGCGTCTCTAAATAAGATTGCTCTTTCCCACAAAGTGGTATTATTTGTTAATACCATACCCCCGCCACCAAGGTTAAGATGTTTACCTCCAAAACTAAACCCTGCGATGTCTGCGATACTTCCCGCTATAATGCCATTGTCTTCAGCAAAGTGTGATTGGCAACAATCTTCTATTAGAAATATATTATGTCTATCGGCTATGTCCCGTAATTTTCGCACATTTGCCATATTGCCCATAAGATTAACTACCAATATAGCTTTTGTTCGGGGAGTTATTTTTCTTTCAACATCTGAAGGGTCTAAACAGTATGAATCATCTATGTCTGCGAATATTGGAACACAATTTTGAAATAGTAGTCCTATGATACTTCCGCCTGAAGTCCAAGCTGTAGTGATTATTTCATCGCCTGGATCTGGATTCATAGCTGCCACACAGGTATGAAGAGCTGAAGTTCCTGAATTTACCGAAACACCATATTTAATTCCGTATCTATTTGCATATTCAGTTTCGAAAGCATTTACCTCTGGTCCAGTACCTATTTCTCCAGATTTTATTACTTCAGAAATGGCATTAATATCATCTGTTCCGAAATCATGTCCTTTGAAGTCAATTGGGTTGGGAAGCACTGGGTTGCCTCCAAATAAAGCTAATTTGTCATTCATCGTTTCAGCCATCCTTTTTTAATGATTGTTGATTTAATTAAATAGGATTATTGTTCTTTGGTAACATCGTTTTCTAAGATGCCTATTCCAGGTATTTCAATTTCTACTTTATCTCCAGGCGATATTGGCCCTACCCCTGATGGCGTTCCTGTCAAAATAACATCGCCTGGCATTAAAGTCATTGCACCACTAATATAAGATACAAGTTTAGCTGCAGAGAACAAGAGGTCAGATGTATTTCCGTTTTGTTTCTCTTTTCCGTTTAATCTAGCTTTTACAGACACGTTTTCTGGGTCTAGTTCTGTCTCTATCACAGGACCTAGAGGACAAAAGCTATCAAATCCTTTTCCTATTAACATTGCCCCGGATTTCATTTCTTGCATTTGAAAAACTCGTTCACTTACATCGTTACCACATGTGTAACCAAGAACGTGATTTAAAGCGTTTGACTCGGACACGTGTCTAGTAGGTTTTCCTATAACAACTGTCAGTTCAGCTTCGTACTCAACTTTTTGGCCGATTTTAGGGTAAATGATTGGGGTATTAGGATCAATTAATGTTGTTATAGGTTTCATGAACAACATTGGTGACTTAGGAATTGCAAGTCCCATTTCTTTTATATGAGATAAGTAATTGAGTCCAACACATATTATTTTAGAAGGTGTCACAGGAGACAATATAGAAACGTTATCAATTAAATGAGTCGTATCAGTGGTATTAAAATTGTCAAATGGGGTATTTGTAATCTCTGTAATTAGATTTGCTTCTTCCAAAACACCATATTTTGTTTCACTGTTTTTGGTCTTGTAGCGAATAAATTTCATTGTTAATTCCTCTGTGATATGTGGTGATAAATTTATATTCAAAATCTAAATATGGGCTTTAGGATATTACACATTAAATTAAAAAATCTATATACTTTAAAATGGATTCTAATTATAAATGAAGATGTATGTGTATTAGATAGATTTATTAACCATTTGTAGCTGGCATGATGGAGGATTAATGAAAGCATTAGTTTATTATGGGAACAAAGACGTTAGAGTGGAAGATGTAGATGAGCCTCAGGTTACTAATGAATTAGTGAAATTAAAGATTGATTATTGTGGGATATGTGCAACTGACATGGAAGAATACTATTATGGGCCGAAATATATTTCCCATGACCAGCCACATCCTATATCAGGAAAGAAAACACCTTTAATTGTCGGTCATGAAGCGACAGGTACAGTAGTAGAAATTGGTAAAAATGTTACAGGGATGACTGTAGGCACGAGAGTTGTATTTAATGGGATATTATCATGTGGGAAATGTTATTTTTGTGATCGCGGATTGACTAACCAATGTGCACAGGCAGTTATAATTGCCTTTGGTGATAATGGTGGAATGGCTGAATATGCAGTTTGGAAAGGAAGTGAAGTCATACCGCTGCCTGATAATGTTACAAGTGTAGAAGCTGCTTTAGCTGAACCTTCAGCTGTGGCTCATCATGCAGTCGCAAAAAGTAATATTAAGGAAGGGGATTCTGTCGCTGTTTTAGGATGTGGTACAGTTGGGTTACTTGCTCTCCAGATTGCAAAAACTAAAGGAGCAAAAGTGTATGCCATAGATAAACGACTTAAATCCTTGGAAATGGCGCAACAGCTAGGTGCAAATGCGATTATTGATGCCAATATGGACATTAATAATCGTAAAGAACAGTTGATGGAGCTAACTGATGGGATAGGACCAGATATTGTTATCGACGCTGCAGGAGGGCGCGACACTCCTATCGAAGCAGTAGATTTAGTAAGAACTGGCGGTACTGTGGTATTAGTGGCTGTGTATACTTCTAAGCCGGAATTTGATTTTAATGAAATTATGTTTAGAGAAGTGAATGTGGTTGGTTCTTTAGGATACCAAAGAAATGATGTTGAATCAGTCGTATCTTTGATCTCAGATAAAAAAATAAAAACTGAAATGTTGGTGTCAGAAATTATTGGTATCGATCAGGTAGTGGATGTTGGTTATAACAAAATGCTGAGCGGTGATAAAGATTTTTTTAGGATACTAGTTTCGCCATCAAAATGATAATTGCTAAAAATTGCAGTTTTCTAAAGTAAATTCATTGCTGTCGTCTGATAGATAGGAATCTAAATAAGGTGAATAAGTTTTAATCTGCACCGTTTTATTGGATGGGTCAAAATATGCGAGTCTTAAATAGCCTGACCCACCTTCTTCCATGTCTTGATAATTGGCTAGCATTTGGTGAACTATATTGCCATTATCACCTTTTGCGGTAAAACGACCAATGTCCAAAAAATGGCCATTGAAAACTAATGACATGTTGTGATGGTTACTTATTAATTTATCCCAGGTTTGCAGCCCGTTGTTTGCACCTTCAGGTGAATTTATTATTCCAACATTGTCGGTGGAAACTGGTTCAACACCATGTAATTTGTTGTCTCTGTAAACGTGACTGTGGGTCAGTAGTATTACTTTTCTATCTGTGTAAGAAGCGGTTATATCATTTGCCCATTCCAGTACTCTGTCTCGTGGAAGATATTCCAGGGCTAGTATTAACCAGCCCACATTAGCTTTTTCAAATAAATGATAACTGTTATCTAACAGGGTTGAATCAAACGTTCCTCCAAATGTATTGAGCCCGCTAAATTTATCTACTGGGAAAAATTGATTAAATAATGGCGATTCTCTTACCTCACATTTTCCGCCCGGTCCCATATCGTGATTCCCTTTAACAACTGCATATGGTATTTTCCCGTCCAGTAGACTCATGCTGGAATAGGCTCGCTGCCATTGATCTTCTGTATTTGTGTTTTGAATATCACCTTCGTGTAAAACAAATGCAATATCCAATTTTTCAATATTATCTACAATCCATTGTGTTTGTTTTGTGAAAATATCAGGATAAGACTCAGTGTATATTTGAGTGTCAGGTAATATTACTAATGTAAATGGCTTTGTATTCAAATTGGTAATTTCCACCTTGTAAAGAGTAAGCTGCATTTTTCATCTACTGAATTCAATTTTTGATAATACATAGTTATAATGCTTCCATCGGATAGTTCTACACTGGAAGGGTATCCCAAATCTGGATGTACACCGTCGTCTCTTATGATGTAGTTGTATGCCCATGATTTTGCGTTATCTTGACTTATCATTACGCGGATTCCGTAGGGTTTTTCTCTATAACTATATACGCAAATAATTTTTCCACTTGAATGTTTAATTAAATGTGGAGGAGAACCATGGAACCCCAAAGGTACAGCTTCGCTCCATGTTGTACCACCATCTTCAGATATCGTTTGATACATTGTGAAGTCAGTTTCTCCCGGTTGTCTCGTTTTATACTCGTGACTATTAGGGTCATTTCGAATTAAACCAAGTATTTTACCATCCGATAGTTCTAAACAATGAGGCTCATTGAAGGATCCAGTAAATGTATTTGGGTTGGTTGGCACATATCCTAATTTTATCCATGTTTTACCAAAGTCAGTACTTTGTATAGCTGTTATCTGTTTTGGACTTGGTGGCCCGGTTTGCAATGTTTCCAGTGTATCTCGGTCTGTTTCAGTACCCAAATATAGGAGGTCATTATTAGACAGTTTGATTGGCCCATGTGGTGCTGAGACTGATACACGGACTTTTTCGCTCCATGATAATCCTGCATTGGCACTGGTTCTTATCCATGAACCTACAAAATCCGTTACCGCTTGGTCTGTCATTGAAGACATGCCCTGTTCCCATATTTTTGCCTCCCAATCCGATAGGCTCTTTTCATATTTGGATGGTATCGCTGAACGATTATCCGTTGTGAACCAAGACAATATTAAATCATTTTCCTTAACCGATAAGATACCAACATCTCGATCATCAAAAGGGGAATCGTTTATTACTTTTGGGCTAGTCCAGGTGTTTCCATTGTCATTACTTGTACAAACCGTTGTTCTGCCAAAAGGACATACATGATAATTTCTAAGGCCAGAAGCAGCTGCCAACAGAGTTCCGTCTGGCATGCGGGTAAGTGTTGGCCACCCAAAGTACCCGTAAAATTGATTGGGATAACTAGCAACTATACCGTGGAAGCCATCAAGTTGTTGATTCTTGTTTATTGTTTCCATGATGTATTACATAGGTTATTTAATACTACTTGGTGTGTAGTTAATTGAACG
>CAYRIG010000141.1:0-4933 GCA_964424315.1 uncultured Dehalococcoidia bacterium
GCTTCAAATTATGCTCTTCATTTAGGTGCCGACAGCTTTATGATTGCGTTGGTAGTTGGTATATATTCGGGCACTAATCTTTTCGGCAATTTAGTGTCTGGATTTATGTTAGATAAATTAGGCAGGAAATTACCTATAGCCATTGGTCTTGGTCTTACAGCATTTTCTCTAATAGGATATTCTTTAGTCACAAACCCTGAGCAATTACTTGTTATCAGATCCTTCCATGGTTTAGTTGCTTCTGTTTTGGCGCCGGGATGCTATTCAATAATAGGTGATGAAACATCTTTTACCAAACAGGGTAGAGCTATGGGCATTACTGGCTCGATTATAGCTCTTGCTGCAATAATAGGACCTGCTTCGGCGGGCTACTTATCGCAAGTGTCAAATCTGACTAATGTGTACCTTATGGATGCCGGAATATTGTTGGTTGCGTTAACTGTTTTTTGCGTATTTAATTTGAATATCCATCTTAAACATAAAGATAATATAAACGCATCAGCACACAGTAACAGTTCAAAGGAAATTCAAAAAGAATCTGTAGAGGCAATTGAGAAACCTTTTTATATCAATACTAATAAAGATATTATGATTAGCTATCTGTCTATTTTGGCACTCACAATAGGAGTAGGCGTCCTAGTCACAGAAATCCCAGTACTTTTAGAAACACAAAACATTGAACCGGGAAAATCTGGTTTAGCCTTCTCAATATATGCCTTAGTTGCATTTTTTGTTATGTTGTCCCCATTAAATCGATTAGTAGACAAAAAGTTCGCCCCTTTGATTTTACTTTCGGGTTTAGTATTTATTTGTGTTAGTATGTTTATCAATTATCAAACCCAGCAATATATAGGCATAATGCTTTCAATGGCTATTTTCGGATTTGGATATGGATTAATATCACCAGCATCAAGTGCGCTGTTGAGCCGTTCTACTAGCGATGGGAACAGAGGGTTGGGGTTTGGTTTTTATTACGCAATATATTCTGTAGGGGTTTTGGTAGGAAGTTTTTTGAGCGGTTTAATAACTGATTTAGGGGTTTTCAACATTGTTGGATATTTGATTATATTGATGATGTTTTTGATAACTCTTATGCAAATAAAAACTTTACGAGGTCTAATTAGCAAAGATGTTTAATCTTTACCAAAAAATGTTTTAACAGGTTTGCAATACTTTCCCTGTGATTATTTAGCCCAATCAGCGTTTAGTACTTTCTAGAATTGCGTAGACTTGTTTACGGTATGGCATAGAGTTGGTAGCTCCTCTTCCCGTTATAGTTATTCCGGCGGATATGTTCCCGATTAATGCCGATTCCTCAATGCTTTTATTTGACAAAAACCCGTGTATAAATCCTCCCTTAAAAGCATCTCCTGCCCCTGTTGTATCAACTACTTCGCCGTAGATGTGTGGACTGATTTTATATTGTTTATTACCGTCACTAACGATTGCCCCTATTTCCCCCATTGTAAGTACCACTATTTTGACCCCCATTTCATGACTTTTCCTAATGACCTCATCTGGATTGTCGCTATCGAATAGTGGTTCAGAATCTGCTGGCAAACTAGGCATAAATATATCCACGTAAGGCATCAATTCTTGCATGCCTTGCTTTGCGTCATTGTGTCCCCATAATTGGTGCCGATAGTTTGGGTCATAGGATACGAGTAGGTCATTCTGTTTTGCTATTTTTGCTGATCGAAGGACTGTGGCTTTAGTGGTGGTTGAGATAGCTTGAGCGATTCCGCTGCAATGCAGTATATTCGCTTTTGCTATATACGTTTGATTAAGATCTTTTTGCTGAATTTTAGTTGCTGCACTACCTTTTCTGTAGTACACGAACTCACGGTCTCCATCTGATTTTACCGCTATAAAAGCCACAGAGTTAAATCCCTCTACGACATTTATGCTTGAGACATCAATGTTTTCTGACGTTATTGTCTCTCTAAGATATGGCTCGAATGGATCGTTGCCGAAGTTAGTCACGTATCCGGTTTTGGTACCCAATCTAGAGGCTGCAACAAGAATGTTGTAGCTATCTCCTCCAAGAGACCTATTAAACGTTGACGCTTTTTGTATGGGTTCTTCAGAGAACAGTTCTATCAAACATTCTCCAATACTTATCATTTCTGGCATTGTTCAAGTTTTCCTAGTAACTAGATTAGCGGATAGCCTTACAGAATACATAAAGTTATTTCAATTCGTCAGAGATTAATAAATTTAATATTAAATATAAATCAAATACAGTAGTTGATGTATCTATTAACCGAATTCTTCTCTAAGTTCATTAAATATTTTTATGGTTTGTATAGTTCCTAGGGCCAGGACACTGTTGACATTCATCATTCTGTAGCCTTCTTTTATCCATCGCCTAGCTGTTTCTGGATCTGCGAAAGTTGTTGCTAAAGCTTTCCCTGACTTTTTAACTTTTGCTGCTACGTCTAACATCGCTTTTTCGACTTTGGGATGAGTAGGGCTTGAAACGCCTAAAGATGCTGTGAAGTCATCTGGTCCGAATAACATTACCTCAAAATTTTCAACTTCCAATATCTCATCGATTTTTGCAAATGCTTCAACACTTTCCATCTGCAAAATAAGTATGGTCTCATCGTTTGCTTTCTGTATTACTTCCTGTGGAGTTATTCCTAATGGCATAGCAAACCAGGGTGCGATTCCTCTTTCTCCCATTGGAGGATATTTAGCAAATTTCACTGCATCTCTAACTTCGTCAGGTGTATCCACTTGTGGAACCATAACTCCTACTGCACCAACGTCATATGCTTTTTTAATGTCTCCAGGTGTATTCCAAGGTACCCTTATAACACCAGCCACTCCTGCCTGTCTTGCCATCACACATAACATATTGATTGATTCTGTACCCCATGGAGAGTGTTCTTGGTCTATCCATACCCAATCAGGTTTAGTTTGATAAATAGCTGAGGCCACATGAGGTTCTCTACCAAAAAGTAATGTGCTTAATAACAAGTCGTTATTTTTTAATCGTTGTCTTATATTGCTTGGGTACATTTAGAATCAAAACTCCTTAACTACTGATAGATTTCAAAACACAGTTATATTAACTCAGAATGCTATATGGTTAATACGAGTATTTGAAAAATTTAGATTGATTTTAGATTATTGTTTGAGATATAGATATGTTGACTCGGTTATTAAGTTAGATTAGGCTAACTAATCGTGGATGTTTTAAAATTAGGTGTGGCGTAAATATTTTTAAAGGATATTAAGAATGGATTTAAACAAAGAAAAAATTGGATTTATAGGTTTAGGAATTATGGGATTACCTATGGCGAGTAATCTTATAAAAGATGGATTTGACCTGGTAGTTTATAACCGAACACTCTCTAAATGTACTCAATTACAAGAAAAGGGTGCAACTGTAGCTAAAAATCCAGCAGATGTTGCAAAAATTGCCAAAGTAATTATAACGATGGTAACCGATTCTCCTGATGTAGAAAATCTTTTGTTGGGTGAAAATGGAATAATGTCAACTATAGAAAAAGGTTCTATTGTAATAGATATGAGTACCATTTCTCCCAAGATAACTAAAGAACTTAATTCTAAATTGAACTCGAAAGGATGCTATATGGTGGATGCACCAGTTAGCGGTGGTTCTTGGGGAGCAATTGAAGGAACTTTATCAATTATGATTGGTGGAGAAAAGTCAGCGTATCAACAATGTATACCGTTATTCGAATCCATGGGTAAGAATATTATTTATACAGGCGAATCTGGTATGGGACAAACCACTAAACTAGTCAATCAAATTTTGGTTGCTGGAACCATGAATGCAGTTGCTGAAGCATTGGTGTTTGCAGCTAAAGCAGGAGCTGATTTAGAAAAAACAATAGATGCGGTTGGTGGTGGTGCAGCAGCCTCTTGGCAATTAAATAATTTGGCTCCTCGAATAATAAAAGGGGACTTCGATCCTGGATTTATGATTAAACTACAACAAAAAGATCTTCGTTTGGTTATTGAAACTGCACAGTCGATGAATGTTCCTATTCCAGGAACTTCTTTAGCCAGTCAGATGTTTGCTTCGCTATTGTCTAAAGGGTTAGGGGATGAAGGTACTCAAGCTTTAGTAAAAGCTTATGAAACCTTAGCGGGTGTCGAAGCACGCACAAAATGATTTAAATTACGAAGTGAATATTGGTCCATCGATAGATTTACATTTGTTTACCGATCTGTTCAGGTAAATCAAAGTAGTTGATCCAAATTTCAACTGAATTAACAGATCTTTCAATTACAAAATCTTCCCATTGTTTCACCATTGTAATCTCTATTGTGTTTTCACCTTGAACTACGAGATCTTTAGGTAATGTGAATTCAAGCCAGTGATGACTGTCGATTCTGCCAGGCATGCCTAATTTTTGTGGGAAGTAAGGCACAATTCCTCCATAGAAACTTGTTACTTTGGCATCTGCAATCGACAAAGAGTGGTTATTTACTACAATATTGATTTGGTCACGCACGTTGTATTGGCCGATTCTGAGTCCTAGTTTAACGGTTTCAAGTTCATTATCTGCAATTGCTGAACCAAGATCATCTCCTATTGCGATAGGTATTTTATTTGTAACTCCTTCTTTTAGTACCTGAGGAATATATCTTTTGGTTAAAAGAGGATTTTCTTTTGGTCTTTCATACGCTAAAGGATAATGTTTGGCTTTTCTATCATAAATATCTGGATCTGACATCTCTCTGAAAATTTGATATTCCTTATTAGTGTGTGGCCAATGTCTGTCGGCTAAATAGAATCCATCTGCACCTGCACTACGGAAATTGGTAGCTATAGCTCTCAACATTTCGATTGTTGGTGTTTGGTAGCGGTCATCATATGTTTCTCTACCTAAAGGTGGGTATATTGCTCCCCCGGATTTGTGGACCTCATCAGCCATCCATTCGAAATCTGGTACCG
>CAYRIG010000142.1:0-518 GCA_964424315.1 uncultured Dehalococcoidia bacterium
AAAAGACGTTCTTGATAGATACTATAGCGTTGCAACTAAATATAAAGCCGATGTCATAGTTAGAGTTACAGGAGATTGCCCCCTAATCGACCCGAGGCTTGTAGATAAAGTAATCCAATCTTTTTTGGACAGAGATGTTGATTATGCTTCCAATATTAATCCACCAACCTACCCACACGGGCTAGATGTTGAGGTGTTTGGGTATTCAACCCTTGAATACACTTGGAAAAACGCAAAATTGACGAGGGAAAGGGAGCACGTAACTCCATTTATTAGAGAGTCGAACTTCTTTAATAAACACAACATAGAAAGCGATATAGATTTTTCTTGGCACAGATGGACTGTCGATGAACCAGCGGATTTTATAGTAGTTAATAATATTTATAACCATTTTTCTCCCAGAATAAATTATTCATGGGAAGAAATAACGGATTGTTATGAAAACAATAAGTCACTATTTTCTGCGAATGAACATTTGTCTTTAAAATCGAAACGCGAATAAGAAAATGTGCGGTCCA
>CAYRIG010000142.1:528-4821 GCA_964424315.1 uncultured Dehalococcoidia bacterium
TTATATTTTGCAGTATGTTAACCAAGGACCCTTGCTTTGACATAAATCGTCGAATGGCGGGTATATCATGAGGGTCGTATTTAGGGTTGACGCTTCCTTGAAAATGGGTTCTGGTCATGTCATGCGGTGCCTAACACTTGCCCAAGAACTTCAAGAACGTGGTGCAACATGCTCGTTTATCTGTAGAGAACATGAAGGCAATCTGATTTCTCTCATAAATGAACGTGGGTTTGAAGTAATTCCGTTAACCAAACAAGAAAATATTTATAAATTGCAAGAAGGTGACGTTTCGCACGCAGATTGGCTCGAGTGTGACTGGCAAACTGACGCATCTGAAACTCAAAATCACCTAGAAAAACTCAAACCAGACTGGCTCATTGTAGATCATTATGCAATCGATTACCGTTGGGAAGTAGAATTACAAGACCATTATAAAAAGCTAATGGTTATTGATGATCTTGCAGACAGGGAACATTGTTGTGATTTGCTACTGGATCAAAACATGATTGATGGGATGCACTCTCGCTATTTGAACAAAGTCCCAAAAAACTGCACATCGCTTATTGGTCCCACATATGCAATGCTTCAAACGGAATATGCTAAAGGACACGATGATTACAAGACAAAATCCGGCAATATCGACCGAATTTTGATTTATTTTTCTGGTACAGACGTATGTAATCTTACAACTACAGTACTTTCGGTAATTTTACAACTTAAAAAAGATTCGCTACAAATAGACGTTGTTTTATCAGATTCATATCCACAATCAAAAGTGGTTGATGAGCTAATTAAAATAAACAGAAACGTTACAAGGCACAGTCGCGTTTCTTCTCTGAAAAAGCTGTTGTCAAAGTCGGATTTAGCAATTGGCGGTGGAGGCATTACCAATTGGGAAAGAATTTGTGTTGGTGTTCCATCGGTCGTCGTAACCATGGCTCACAACCAAGAGCCGATAGCAAAGAAACTCAGTGAAGAAAAATATATTTATTTATTAGGAAAACAAGAGGACATAACGCCAAGTTTACTTGCCAAGAAATTAAAACAACTACTAAACAGGGGTGTTGATGTTGAAATGTCAGAACGCTGCGCTACTCTTGTGGATGGCCTTGGAGTAAACAGGGTTTCTTCTAGGTTGTTGTGCGGGCTTAGTTCAAGGGGCGCGACACTACTTGACGAAAAAATTTTACTTGATTGGGCTAACGATTCAGTTACGAGAAGTAATAGTTTTAATACAAAAAAAGTTACTGCTAAAGAGCACAGAAATTGGCTAACTAAGAACTTAGAAGATAACAAAAACTGCCGCATTTATATTGTTGAAAACGAAACAGGCACCCCCGTAGGCACAGTTAGGTTTAACAGGCAAAACTCTGACTGGGAAGTGCACTTTTCACTAGATCCAGAACATAGGGGCAAGGGCTTGGGCAAGTTTTTAGTGATGAGTGGAATTGATTCAATTCAACAAGAACTGGAAAGAGTTACAATAGTAGGTCGAGTAAAAGCAGAAAACACGCCATCTATGCATATATTTAAATCTCTTGGGTTTTTGAAAACCACTTCTTTGGATACTGCAAATTCGATTGTATATAGGCTTGGCGAGAATCGTTATTAATGAAAATAGCAAACAGAACAATTGGCCAAAATCATAGTCCGTTCATTATTGCTGAAATGTCCGGCAACCACAATCAATCGCTAGATAGAGCTTTGCAAATTGTAGAGGCAGCGGTAAGCAGTGGTGCTCATGCCATAAAATTGCAAACATTTACAGCCGACACGTTGACGTTGGATATTTCCGAAGGAGCATTTTGTATAGATGATGAGAATAGCCCATGGCATGGGAAAAACCTACATGCGCTTTACAAACAAGCACAAACTCCTTGGAAGTGGCATAAGCCGATTATGGAACGAGCAAATGAGCTTGGTATCATTTGTTTTAGTTCGCCCTTTGACGAGACTGCGGTCGAATTCTTGGAAGAACTCAATGTTCCAGCGTATAAAATTGCATCGTTTGAAAACACCCATATCCCATTGATTCAAAAAGCAGCATCAACCGGAAAGCCACTTATCATTTCTACTGGCATGGCATCAGAAGAGCAACTATTTGAGGCGGTAGAAGCGGCTCGTGATTCAGGCTGCAGTGATTTGCTATTACTCAAATGCACAAGCACATACCCAGCGTCACCAGAAGACAGTAATGTAATCACGATTCCTGATATGAAAACAAAGTTTGGATGCGAAGTGGGACTCTCAGATCATACTATGGGGTTTGGGACTTCTATAGCTGCAATTGCCCATGGAGCCACCGTTATTGAAAAGCACTTTACATTAAGCCGAGAAGACGGAGGCGTAGATAGTACCTTTTCTATGGAACCAGAAGAATTTCGTCAACTCGTCATCGAAACAGAACGAGCTTGGCAATCGTTAGGAGAAGTCGCATATGGTCCAACTGGTGCTGAGCAAAAGTCCCTGCTCTTTCGCAGATCAATCTATATCTCTACAGACATGAAAAAGGGTGATGTATTTACAACCGAAAACCTTTCAATTATTCGACCAGGAAACGGTCTCGCGCCAAAACACCTCCAAAAGTTGCTCGGAAAACAGGTAAATCAAGATATACGGAGAGGCTCACCAGCAAACTTTGACATGGTTGAATCTTAAACCGCACCGACCATTAGATGGTAAAATGCGTGCTGTGGGCACTTTAGAGTCGTTGTTTGCCCATTTGTACCGAGCTAGTTATTTAGAGGATGTAATTGTGACAAATCGCGTCAACAATTGGGACGAACGGTATTTTCATGGCTGGAAAAACCGTTACCCATTCACAGAGGTAGTATCGTTCGTAATGCAAAATTTTGGTGGTTCTCAAGACAGGGGTGAAACCACAATATTGGATCTTGGTTGTGGATCAGCCCACCATTTGAAATTTCTAGCACAAGAAGGATTTCAATTCTACGGCGTTGATGGTTCCTCAAAGGCGATTGAGATAGCTAAAGAAATGATGGAATCAGAGGGATTCGAATCATCTTCACTATCAGTTGCTACTTTCGATGACTTACCATATGAAGACGATTTCTTTGATGGGATGATTGACCGTGGAGCATTGGTGTGCAATCCGCGGGAGTCTATATCAGAAATTCTCGTGGAGGTAAGAAGAGTTCTTAAACCCGGAGGTAAATTTATTAGTTTCATTCTGAATGAAGAGTCGACAGGGCGTACTGGGGCAAAGCACATTGGCAACAACGATTATGTTGAACACACCGGTCGGCTTAAAGATGCAGGGCTTTTGCACTACACAAATGCTGAAGAGTCTGCAGAACTGTTTTCTATGTTTAATATTGACAACATCCTTCTCCAAATAACAAAATCAGAATATAAACCATCAAACGACAATGAAGTAATGTCTTGGCAAATTATTACATGCAGCAAGCCAACACATCACTATCGCCACGAGAATTATGAGAATGAGAGTCCTTCGCGTGCATAAAATAACAACAGAACTGGTTCACAAGTGTTTATTGGAGGTAATTTCAGATTTACCATTTAATCCGAACCTTAATTTATTTGAAGCAGGGCACTTGGATTCATTGAATTTGTTGAATGTTGTTATGACACTTGAAAAAACATTTGAAGTTGAGTTTAAACCCAAAGACCTTACAGGCGAAAAGATTAAATCAATTGAATCAATTACTCTTGTCATCAACAATATGTAGGAATTTTTATTGTGCCAAATGTATCAGAATTATTACGCTGTACAGTCTTAAAATACCCCGAAAACGGAGCAATTACATACCACGGGAAGACTATTGCCTGGAAGACAGTGTTTGAAAGGTCGTATTGTATAAGGGAACGGTTACTGGGCCTTGGGGTAGGGCGCGGAGATGTAGTAGCGGTTTATACAGAACACGCACCATGCCAAGCAATAGGACTATTTGGCATTTCGATGGCAAGTGCAATCTTTACTATTATTAATACGAATTTAAAAGAGGATCAAGTCCTTCATCAAATAGCAGATTCAGATGTTAGAGTCGTAATAGGAACACAAGTTTATATTGATGCTAACAGACATCTATGGGAAGAAAGGCAGATCCCCGTAATTTTGATTGAACCAGATGGTTCGGTTGAAGATTGCAAAGAAATCCAGGTTGACTTTGAGTTTGTGTTATCTAATAACATAAACAAGGATGTGTCAAATATAATCTATACATCAGGATCAACGGGTAAGGCGAAGGGTGTTGTAGTTCCGAACCAAACACTTCTTGATGGTGCAAGAATTGTTTGCGATTACCTGTCTAT
>CAYRIG010000143.1:0-4803 GCA_964424315.1 uncultured Dehalococcoidia bacterium
GACAAGGGTTCTCCAGACTGGTGGACCAATTTAAAATCAGGACTATGGAAAAGCAAGATCCTCCTGTTCGTCTTGTAGTGCCAGGAAAAGTGTATCGATATGAAGCGACTGATTCTTCACATGAGTGGCATTTTTCACAGATTGAAGGATTAGCAGTTGACCAGGGTATAACCTTTGCAAACTTAAAAGGCACTCTCTACGAATTTGCGCGAAAATTATTCGGAGAAGATGTGAAAGTTCGCTTTCGATGTGACTACTTTCCATTTGTGGAACCTGGAGCCGAAATGGCAATTGACTGGAATTCCAGAACCAAAGACACAGATAAAAACACAGATGAGGAGAACTGGATAGAAATTTTGGGTGCCGGCATGGTCCATCCTAAGGTATTAAAGGCCGTTGGGTATGATACTGACAAGTACACTGGTTTTGCTTTTGGAATTGGAGTGGAAAGGATCGCAATGCTCAAAAATGGCATAGACGATATCAGACTTTTCTATAATAACGATATTAGATTTCTAGGACAATTTTAACGAAAAATGCTTGTTCCTTTATCTTGGTTAAAACAATATGTTGAGATCGATTTGCCCCCACGGCAAATCGCTCATTTACTAACTATGGCTGGTGTAGAGGTGGCCGATTATCAAGATATTGGCGGCCATCTTGATGACAATAAATTTATTGTTGGTGAGATTGTTAAAATTGAGCCCCACCCAAATGCAGACCGCATAAAATTACCTGTAGTTGATATAGGTGCAGAAACTACTGTTCAGGTTGTCTGTGGTGCACCAAATATTCGCGAGGGCCAAAAAATAGCTTTTGCTAAATTAGGGGCTAAGGTTTTTAACACTCGAACTGAAAAAGTGGAACAACTTCGGGAAGCAAACATTCGTGGAGTGAAGTCTCAAGGAATGATTTGTTCGATTAAAGAACTCGGTATTGGCGACGACCATGAAGGAATCATGGAGCTCGATAATTCAACTGAAATTGGGCTCCCGTTAAGCAGCGTTGTGAGCGATGTGGTTTTTGACATCGATGTAACACCAAACAGAGCTGACTGTCTTTCTGTTTTAGGAATCGCAAGAGAACTTGCTGCCTTGACTGGCAAGCCTGTGGCTGAACCAGATTTGAGTTTTCCAACCACAGGTAAATTGACCAAAAATATAATTTCAATTGATGTTAGAGACCCTGATTTATGTTTGCGATACACTGCAAGCGTAATAGAAGGGGTCAAAATCAAGGAATCTCCCCAGTGGCTTCAAGATATATTAGTAAAAAGTGGTCAAAGACCAATAAATAATGTTGTCGATATAACCAATTATGTGATGTTGGAGTTAAATCAACCATTACATGCATTTGATATTGATTCAATAAATGATCATTCAATAATTGTTAGGAAAGCAATAAGCAAGGAGAAGTTGACAACTTTAGATGGGGAACAAAGAGAACTTGAACCCCCCATGCTTGTCATTGCAGATACATCTGGAGCAATTGGTCTAGCAGGAATCATGGGAGGCTCTAATTCCGAGGTAAGTGACAAAACCAATACAATTCTACTTGAAGCAGCAAATTTTGAGCCAATAAATACCAGAAGGACTTCTTCAAATCTCAGATTAAGTACTGCAGCATCTTACAGATTCGAGCGTACTTTAAGTCCAGATCTGGCAGAAATAGGGCTTCGCCGAGCGACGGCATTGATAAAACAGATCGCTGGCGGAGAAGTATATGATGAAATTGTAGACATAAGGTCTAAAACCACTAAAGCCCATAATATACCGTTCGAAAGAGCAAGATTGAATCAAGTTCTTGGAGCGAGTATTAAGTATCAAGATGCAATTAAAGTTCTTGAGTCTTTGGGATTTATTTCAGACAACGCTTTGGATGACGATATAAATCTAATTGACACTATTGAACCGTCTCCTTCATCTCGATCTGAGACTACATACTTCACACCTCCTTATTGGCGAACAGAAATCGAGATACAAGAGGATTTGATAGAAGAAGTAGCCAGAATCACAGGCTACGAAGCAATCCCAACAACTATGATTTCTACGCCAATACCTCACCACCGACCAAGAGGCATGTGGCATTTTAAAGAAAATATTAAAGATAAAATTTCTGCCCTAGGTTTAATTGAAATAATCACCTACAACGTAAATTCTGAAGATGAATTGGTCGACACTTACTCATGGGATTTAAAAAACCCGCCTCTATCCCTGGCTAATCCCATGACATCCGATCAACGCTTTTTACGGCCTTCATTGGTAGCAAACATGCTTAAAACCATGAGCATGAACAAAAAACTCAGTCGAGAAGAACCTTTACGACTGTTTGAATTGGGAAGAGTATTTATACCTAATTTAACTACAGATGATTTCAACCTACCAATTGAAAAAGAATCGCTAATCGCAGCTTTTTGCGGGAATAGAAATATTCGAAACTGGGCATCTAAGCCTACCCAAATGGATTTTTATGATGCAAAAGGTGTTCTAAATACTCTCTTTACTGAATTTGGCCTTGATGTTGAATTTCAAGAAAAATCAGATCCCTTGTATCTTGAGGGCAGGGCGGCTAATGTGATTTATAAAAAACAAACTATAGGTGATATCGGAGAGCTTAATACCAGCGTCCTCAACAAGTTTGATTTAGAAGAGAATTTAATCAGTATTTTTAGGGTAAACATACATCAGCTACATGGCTTGATTGGTATTCAGGACAGAATATACAAAAAATTCAGTAAATATCCAGAGTCATCTCGTGACATAGCTTTAATTGTTGATAGGGATTTGTCCGTTTTTCAGATTGAAGCTGTATTTAAGAAGCATAAATATGTAAAAGATGTTTTTCCTTTTGACATTTACACTGATGATTCTTTAGGTTCAAACAAGAAATCTGTGGCTTTTCAGATCGTCTTCCAATCCGTAAAAGACACCCTAACTGCAGAGCAAATAGACCGATGTATGGAAGATATTTTGAATAAATTACAAAGGTCTATAAAAGTTGAGATGAGGCAAGCATAGTTTGGCTGTAAAGCACCAAGATGGCCATCATAAGTCGATGATAGATGTAGAAGATGCATTATCTAAAATCCTATCAGTATTTAGCCCTCTATCTACCCAAGAAAGCGATATCTTGCGAACGAATGGCATGGTATTGGCTGAAGATGTAATAAGCGGAATTAATATACCTCCATTAGATAACTCAGCAATGGATGGGTATGCAGTTAAATATGAAAATGTTAAGAACGCCTCGTTTAAAAACCCAAAAAGCTTAAAGGTAGTAGCAACGACCGCTGCAGGAGAATTACCATATTCGACTTTATCCAATAATGAGTCCGTTCGAATTATGACAGGGGCGCCAATCCCCATGGGAGCAAACGCAGTAGTACCTTTCGAGGAAACTGGGGACAAAATTAATTCTACAAGCTCAAACACTCCTAACGAGGTTCGAATTCATACAAGTTCAGCTCTCGGAAAAAATGTGCGTAAGGCGGGACAGGATGTAAAAAGTGGTGAAACCATTCTCGAGTCAGGTACAGTATTGCATCCTTCACATATAGCTTTGATTGCGTCTGTGGGAAAAGCATCCATAAAAGTATTTCGTAGGCCTGAAGTTGCTATTTTGGCAACGGGAAATGAAATAACCAAACCGGGAAATAAACTGCATCAAGGCAAGATATATGACTCAAATTCTTATGGCATAGCGTCCGCGGTTATGGAGGCAGGTGGGAACCCAAATATAGTAGGTATTGCTAGAGATAATTTTAAATCGATAGAAAAAAAACTAAATGAGTGTAATAAAGCTGATCTAGTAATCACATCTGCCGGGGTTTCAAAAGGTGATTTCGATATCGTAAAAGACGTCCTTTCAAAAAATGGAACGATTGAATTCCATTCTGTGCGAATGAAACCAGGGAAGCCTTTGGCTTTTGGGGTGCTAAGACAAAATGGCAAACTGGTACCACTAGTTGGTCTCCCGGGAAACCCAGTAAGCGCACTAGTTGCTTTTGAACAATTCTGTAGGCCGGCGATCAGATTGATGTTAGGGCACGAGTTCATTCCTAGAGCAACTATCAAGGCGATTTTAGACGACGAAATAGATAATCAGGATGGCCGTCGAATTTATGCTCGCGCATTCGTCTATAAAAAACACGATGTATATCATGTGTCTCTTTCTGGAGTTCAGTCTTCAAACATTTTGAGCACAATGGCAAAAGCAAATGGTTTAGCAATATGCCCCGAAAATAAAACAGGTATTAAGACAGGTGAAACCGTTACTGTTATGATGTTGTATTGGCCACCAGAAGTGTTTTAATCCATTACTCAATATAAACTATCAGTCAGGAGGTTTGAGAAGTATGAAAAAATTACAGGAAACTAAATTGGAATTTGATGAAGATCTTGAGAATATAAAATATGCTATTGATTTAAATGATGATTCACATAGATCTGTAGCTATGATAATTGCAGATCGAAGGGATTATGCTGTTAAGCAGTCAGATAACATGGAAAATGTGCTTAATTCAAACCTAAAGGAACTTGTCAAAGATATATCTGCCAAAGCTATTGAATCACAAGAGTATCTTTTGCCGGACATGCCACTAAAAGAAGCTGTTTTCCGCGCGGTACTAGCAAATAAAAACAAACCGATTTCTGCTGTTGCTATTAGCCAAAAGTTGAAAAATTCGTGGCCAGTTAACACTTACCCGAGAGATATTTCGCCTAAAGTTATACAATCATTGTTAGAAAACATGACCGACTATCCAATCAGAAAGATTATTCCTGCTGAACCTGAATCAGGTAAATA
>CAYRIG010000144.1:0-4775 GCA_964424315.1 uncultured Dehalococcoidia bacterium
TTCGACATTATAGTTAAGTATCTCTGCGAATTCTTCACCTTTTTTTAATATAGATTCCGCTTTTAGAGTCATGGTTTCAATTTCTATGTCTATAGGGTAGGATCTTTTTATTTCGACAATATTAACTAAATTTATCGAAGCATTTTCATTTTCTGTAAGATTGTAGGCTAGTTCAATAGCTCCTTTATCCGACTCTTCGCCACTTAAAGCTACTAATACCGATTTAAATAATTTATTCTTGTTAGGAGCACTATGGAATTTAAATGGAAATAGTTGCATTGGAGTATTTTCGAATTACTTGTCTGAGGTATCATTTTTGAGAATGTCACTTAAATGATCATCCTTTCCAGCTACCACTATGACATCTCCAGACTTCAAGTGCTCATCTGTATCTGGGGATATAAAAACATCCTTTCCTCGTTTTAAGGCAAGAACCGCGGATTGTTTCCCTCTGGGTCCCGAAAACCCTATCTCTTTTATAGGTTTTTCGTCCCATCTTTTGTTTATTCTAATCAAATTTACTCCAAAATCGTCGGTAAGACCAACATATTGTTCTACTTCAGGGTTGAATAGGCTGTGTGCAACCCTGTTTCCCATATCACTTTCTACGTGTACTATTCTATTTACACCGAGCCTGTGCAATGCGTTACCATGATTATCATTATTGGCCCTTGCTACTATGTTGCTTATGCCTATTGTTCTTAATATTACACAAGACATAACGCTTGCAACTATGTCTGAGCCTATTGCAACGACTGCTGCATCGTAAGCTTCGACACCCAATTCTCTCAATACTCCTTCATCGGTTCCGTCACCGGCTACTGAATGAGTTACCTGTCCCATTATTTCATGTACTTTTGATTCATTCTTGTCAATGGCTAAGACATCATGTCCTATGTTGTAAAGAGATTTAGCTATACTTGAACCAAATCTACCCAAACCAATAACCGCAACATTACTTTTTTGTGCCATATTGTCCCTCTATTAATCACGCTATTTATCGATTTAGATTTTATGTTAATTAATATGTTCTAGTGGAAGCAAATCCAATATATACATACGATTATACAGAACCCATATGCTTTAACCTAATATTAACTCTTCTTCTGCAAACTTATAAGATGGCTTCTGAAGGTTTTGGGTGATAATTAAAGCAAGTGTCATTGGAGCTATTCTACCTAAGAACATTAATGTTGTAAGTATAAGTTTACCAAGGGAACTAGCTTGTTCGGATAACCCTGTGGTTAATCCAACAGTACCTAATGCTGAAACCGTTTCAAACCAAACGTTTATGAATGATTGTTGGTTTTCAGTAATAGATAGAATGATACTTGTTATAAACGCACAGGATATAGCTAAAATACCTATTGATATTGATAAGCGGATCTGATTCTTAGGGATTTCACGTCCAAACGCACTGGCATACGACTTGCATCTTATTGTTGAGAAAACAGAAATTGCAATGATAGCAATAGTATTGACTTTTATTCCTCCGGCAACTGATGCGGCTGACCCTCCAATAAGCATCAAGGCAGTGAAAAAGAAGTTTGTGTGTTGCTTTGTTTCTGAAAACTGCACTGTCGAAAATCCTGACGTCCTACCACTTATGGATTCGAAAAACGATATGTATATTTGCTGTATTAGAGGGAGGTCTTTAATGGTTTTGGGGTTGTTAGTTTCTGAAACCAAAAAAAACGCAGCTCCGATAAATATCAATGCGATTGTAGTAATTATGACTAGTTTTGTGTTGAGGTGTAACTTAGAAAATGAAAACTTGCTTCCTAAATCTATTATCGTCCAGTATCCTATCGAGCCAACAAATATTAAAGTGCCGATTATCAACAAAATCAAGTAGTCATTTTTGAAATAAGAAAGGCTGGTACTGCTTGGGAATATTACGAAGCCAGCATTATTGAATGAAGACACTGAATGGAATAAAGATTGCCACACAGCTTGTCCGAACGGGTATATATTAATTAATCGCATTAATAAAGCAAAAAACCCAATTGATTGTACCAAAACTGCAAATCCTACCATAAGCAAGGTGATTTTTGCCAATCCACCCAATTGATTGATTTGAAAACTATCCTTTATTAAAACTTGTTGTGACAATGAAACACGATTGCTAAATAAAATAAGTAGAAATCCCGTTACGGTCATTATTCCTAAGCCACCTATAAATATCAGTGTCAAAATTATAGCTTGTCCGGTAGAGGACCAATGGGTGGCAGTGGTTACACTAGTCAAGCCAGTCACAGTTGCTGCCGAAGTTGCTGTAAACAACGCATCAATGAAAGGTGTAAAATTCCCTGAAGCAGTTGCAAATGGCATTAATAAAAGGATAGTTCCTATTATTATTAAACCCAAAAATATGTACATTAACATCAGAGGAGAAGCAAAAATTTTAGCTTGAGATCTTTTATCAGTACTAGAAATTCGTACTGTCTGAAGTTCTTCTTCTCTTGGGTGTCTTATTACACGATCACCTTTATTTGGTTCCCATTTTTTGTTCATGAAATAGAGTTGCGGGTAATTTGTTTTGTTACAATATAGATTAATAATATGTTCATTGATTATATATGTATTGAAAATATATATTGTCTAATTTTAAACCATTGAAGCAAATAATTGAAAAAATCATAAATAGAATAAACGAAGATACGGTTAAAATCAGTGGTATTTTTGCTGGATCCGGATCTAGTTTTGCTAATTGGTTTTTGACTACACCAGGTTCTTCGAATACTCTCATGCAGTTGGATTTTCCATATTCCCATGGTTCTGTTGATGAATTGTTAGAAAGAGTTCCTGATGCATATGTTACAGAGCAAGTGGCAAATGAATTTTCCAATATAGCTTATTTAAGAGCTAGCAAGTTGGTATCTGCGGGAGAAGAAGTAATTGGAATAGGGTGTACCTCGGCATTAATATCTGATGTTCCGAAAAAAGGTGAGCATAGAGCCTATGTTTCTATAAGAAATAAAGATGAAATGCTTAGCGCCTCTATTAAACTTAATAAAGGGTTTAGGGACCGAATTACTGAAGAAGATCTGGTGAGCAGATTTATATTGAATGAAGTAGATGAGTTTTGGTTTAAGAGTGGTAACGATATTTTACTTTCAGATTTATCAGCAGAGGACGAGGTTTCCAGAAAAGAAAATAAATATTATGATGCTATAAAACAATTATTTGAAACAAATCAACCGTTTTTAATAATAAATCAATACGGAGAATTGTTAGATTTCCCATATCATCCTACATCTATAATTTCAGGTTCGTTCAATCCTTTACATATTGGACATAAACAAATGGCAAAATTGATTGGAAGAATGAAAGGCTCAGCAGTAGACTTCGAGATTTCTATATATAACGTGGATAAGGATAATATGACCAGGGGAGATGTAAATCAACGGATATTACAGTTTATTGGCGTTGGCACAATTATAATCTCCAAATCAAAAACTTTTGTTGAAAAATCTACTCATTTCAAGGGATGTTCATTTGTTGTAGGATGGGACACAGCAGTTAGAATACTAGATGCAAAATATTATGATAATAATTTTAAATCCGCTTTGGCAGCGTTGGATGATATCAGGAAAAACAGATGTGAGTTTATAGTAGTTGGAAGATTAGATAAATTTGGTAAATTTAGAAATGCCAAAGATATAAACATTCCTGAAGGTTATGAAGATATGTTTATTATGATTGAAGAAGAAAAATTTAGGAGCGATATTTCGTCGACAGACTTTAGAACACAAAATTGATTTGGAGTAGTAGATGTTTCACAATTTATCAGATTTTATAAATTTTCTTGAAGAGAGAAATGAATTGGTGCGAATTTCGACTCCAGTAAGCTCGGAACTTGAGATAACTGAAATTGCAGACCGGACTATAAAAAATAATGGTCCTGCGTTGCTTTTTGAAAACGTTGATAATAAGAATATACCTGTTTTAATCAATTTGTTTGGAAGTGAATCTCGAATTGCTTGGGCATTAGGAGTAGATACTCTTAATGATTTGTCTGGGATAGCCAATAAATTAATTAGTCTAACTAAAAACCCTCCTAAATCGATGGTAGATAAATTAAAAGTTTTAAGCGAATTAATTAATCTCAGTAAAAGTTCCCCAAAGATTTTGAAAAAAGCTCCTTGCCAAGATGTTGTTTTAACCGGTGATGAAATTAATTTATTTAATTTACCTATTTTGAAATGTTGGCCAGATGATGCAGGGAAATTTATAACTTTGCCTTTGGTAATTACTCGAAATTTAAATACCGGACAAAGAAATGTAGGTACATATCGCATGCAGGTATATGATAAAAAAACTACAGGTATGCATTGGCAGACCCATAAAGTTGGGACAGCACATTATCGTAAAGCTAAAGAGACTGAACAAGATAAAATGGAAGTTGCAGTGGCTCTTGGAGGCGACCCGGTAACAATTTGGTCTGGGTCTTTACCCTTACCTCCTGATATGGATGAACTATTAGTAGCAGGTGTTTTAAAAGGGAGTCCGGTTGAGCTTGTTAAATGCAAGACAGTCGATTTGGAGGTTCCTGCTAACTGCGAATTTGTGTTGGAAGGATACATGAATATTGGGGAAGAGAGGGTTGAAGGTCCATTTGGAGATCATACAGGTTTTTATTCAGAATCATCTGAATATCCAGTTTTCCACTTAACTGCAATAACTCATAAATCCCAACCAATTTATCCTGCAGTTATTGTAGGAAAGCCTCCAACAGAGGATTATTTTATGGGCAAAGCCGGTTCCAAATTAAT
>CAYRIG010000145.1:0-4723 GCA_964424315.1 uncultured Dehalococcoidia bacterium
TATTCAAGGATGGTTCAGTGGAGAGTAACTTGGGAGATCGAAAAATCAAAGTTGTGATTGTTGGATTGGGTCTAGTTGCTAATTCGCATATTGAGGGATACGAGAATAATCCTAAAGTAGAATTGATTGCTGTATGCGACACAGATGAAGAAAGAGCTAAAAATATAGCTGAGCGCCATAACATACCTTTAGTTTTTGGTTCTTTTATTTCTATGCTTGAGAGTGATATCGATGCAGTTAGCATTACAACTCCAACTTATCTGCATACTGAAATGACAATGTTGGCATTGCAATATGGCAAACACGTGAATTGTGAAAAACCATTTTGTATTAATGTCAACGAAGGTCAAAAAGTGATTAATGAAGCAAAAGCAAGGAATCTGGTTTTGGCAGTGGACGAATCTTACATATTTACCTCTTCTTTTCTTAAGGCTAGAAAGTTAATTGAGCAAGACCTCATTGGTGAACCTATGCAAATGCGACAGCGACTGGGTCCTATGTTACGTAAATCAATAGGTCAGTCAGAAATGATAGTGCCGAACAATAGAGATTGGCGGGTAGATGGAGACAAATCTGGTGGTGGTGATTATCCATGGCTTTTCGATATTTCTGTTCATTTTTTTGCTATAGCTGAACATTTGATGTTAGGGGAGAGAATTCAAGAGGTTTTCAGCGTTTCGTCTTCTGAAATGCCGTTAAATAGCAAAGTGAAGCCTGCGGATGATCCTTACATCTTATCAAGCAATGACATTCCTTTAATTACTTGGAAATATCGAAGTCCATACAAACAGGGTGTATGGATGAGAGCAGAACCATTGAACGGGAAATATGATTTTATGCAAGGCTTCAGCGTTTCAATATTTGGTAGTAAAGGTATGTTAGAAATCCTAGGTGAAGGAGGAGCTAATCTTTTGCATGATGGTAAACAAGTGCAAATGATTTTGTATAAAAATGGATTTGAGCCAGAGTCCTTTACTTTCGAAGAAAATGGTGACTCAAGATGGCAATCAGACGTTAATTATTATAATCAGGCACACTGTAATCAAATAGAAGATTTTATTGAAGCGATTATTTTTGGTCGTGACCCTGTGTATGGAGGTGGTGACGGTTTACGCGCTGTAAATGTAGCCTTAGCGTCCATTATGTCTGCAAATAATAATATCCCGGTTACACTATCTGATGTTTAACCATTTAGATATTAAACAATCAGGTTTTCCTAAAATAATGTTAATATATTTCAAAACATTTCAAATCACAAAAACATTCGAAGTAGCTTTGTGAGTAAATTTCTGCAAAATAACTTAGAGTACGCAAAATACATGTTTGAAAAGTAAAAATGGATTTTAGAATTAAACACATAAAATTGGTTCTGTTGTTTTTCTTATTATTGGTAGCAATTTTTTCTTGCTCTCCTGAAATTGGTCCGCAGGGAGCAAAAGGTGATGTTGGTCCGCAAGGTGAAATTGGTCCGCAGGGAGCAAAAGGTGAACAAGGTCCCAAAGGTGAATCGGGTTCCCAAGGTAAACCGGGTACACAAGGTGAACAAGGTCCCCAAGGTGAAATTGGTCCGCAGGGAGCAAAAGGTGATGCTGGTCCGCAAGGTGAAATTGGTCCACAGGGAACAAAAGGTGATGGTGGTGAGCGAGGTTCTCAAGGTGAAATTGGTCCACAGGGAACAAAAGGTGAACAAGGTCCCCAAGGTGAATCGGGTTCCCAAGGTAAACAGGGAACAAAAGGTGAACAAGGTCCCCAAGGTGAACAAGGGCCTGTAGGACCTCAGGGAGAAAAGAGTGCGGATGAAATAGTTGTTTACCAAAGTGATTCAGGGTATCTGTTTGATAGAACTAAACCTGATGATAATCTGATAACTGTTATTGATAGCGTAGGAGACGTTGGGCAATATAGTTCTATAACTATAGGTTATGATGGATTTGGTCTTATAAGTTATTATGATAATACCAATCAAGATTTGAAAGTTGTTCATTGTAACAATATTGCTTGTACTGAAAGTTACAATACATCGATAGACAGTGAAGGAAATGTAGGTCAATACACTTCAATTGTTTTAGGAGCAGACGGCTTAGGGTTGATAAGTTATTATGATGTCAGTAACCAAGCATTAAAGGTAGCTCACTGTTCAAATATATTTTGTACAGATGCCGTTATTAATACAATAGATAATGATGGCGCTGTTGGCAGTTATTCGTCACTAACGATTGGGTCAGATGGATTAGGGCTAATTAGCTACTATCATATAGGTTCATCCGATCTCAGGGTTGCACATTGTTTAGATATTTTATGCAGTGAAGCGAGTAACATCACGGTTGTAGACTTTGTCGGTGATGTAGGTACAGGTACTTCAATTGTTTTAGGAGCAGATGGATTAGGGGTGATAAGTTATTACGATATCAGTAATAAAGCTTTAAAGATTGCTCACTGCTCAAACAAAGAATGTACTGAACAAACTATTTCCGAAGTTGATGTTGGTAATTCAATAGGTGAATTCACCTCCATGACGATAGATAGATGGGGCCATGTTTTAATGGCCAATTCTATGCATAATGAAGATTTAGAAGTAGTTTCAAGCTCAAATTTTGATTGCACATTATCCTATAAATATGATTTGGATACCGAAGGTGATGTTGGCTCACATAATTCAATAACTATAGGTTCACATGGGTTTGGTTCAATAAGTTATTATGATGCAACTAACGGTGATTTAAAAATTGCCAATTGTTCTAATCAATTCAACATTGGACTTTGCGAAGTGGCTTCAACATTCACACTAGATAGTGAAGGTGATGTTGGACGGTACCCCGCAATAACAATAAACCCATATGGTTCCGTCTTAATAACTTATTACGATTTCACAAAAGGCGATCTTAAAATATTACATTGCGAAAATAGTTTTTGCGTTCCGTATTTTAGGCTTAGATAAGTGTTACAGTACGGATATTGCCTGTTAAGGAGAAATTGTAATGATAGATCTCAGCAAATATCGTTTGATTGACCTTTCTCATGAGTTAGTTCCGGGGGAACGTAAACAGAATGGAACGTATTTACATGGTGAGCCTTTTTATGGGAGATCTGTGGAATTACAGGAGTTTCACTCTTATAATGCCCGAATGCATTTCATTCAAAGTCAAACACACAATGGCACTCATGTAGAAGCACCATATAAATATGATCAAAATGGATCTGATATTGCGGATATGCCTTTGGAATCTTATATTGGTGAAGCTGTCGTTTGTGATTTGGATTATCGAGCTGGAGAAGAAGTAACGGTAAATAATCTGATAGATTCTGGCATCAAATCAAGCGACATAGTTTTATTGAGATCAAGTTTGAAAGAAAAACAACCATATCTTGGTTTTGATGCCGTAGATTGGCTTATATCAACCAAAATCAAGGCTTTCGGATCTGAGAATGTACATCATTCACCTCCTGGTACAGAATTTGGCGTGAATGATTCAGATGGACGTTTATTATTAGCAGGAATTCCTTATTTAGATGCCTTGGTAGGACTTCACCAAATTACTAAACCACGAGTTTTTTTTATCGGCCTACCGGTGAAAATTAAAAGAGTAACTGCTTCATGGGCAAGAGCGGTTGTATTAGAAGAAATTGATTAGGATATGTGAAATAGTCGAAGTATTGATTTGAATCAAATTTAAATCAATATGTTTTATTGTACGAACAGGGATTACTAATACTGAATTTGATATATAGCCAAGGTTAAAAAAATAATGAAGATAATCAGATGGAGTTACATAGCGCTGGATTGTCAATTGTAATGTTGGGAGAGATACTTGCCTTATCATCTGCTATCTGTATTGGATTCTCGAATGTTTTTGTTAAAAATGTAACACCGAGATTTGGCACGTTATATTTAACTGCTTTGAGGTTAGTTGTTAGTTTGGTAATGGCTATTGCAGCAGGTTTTATATTTAGCGATATGAGCAGCCTATTTCAGGTGGAATTGAAATTTCTTGTTGTCTTGTTGGTTGCTGGGATAATAATGATGATTGGGCATATTGCTTTGGTCAAAGCAATATCTTTGGATGATGTTTCTAGAGTTGCCCCTGCTACTACTGGATTATATATATTATCATGTGTATTGGTCAGTATATTAGCTACTGATAATAAAGTTTCATGGTGGACGGCGTTAGGAGGTTTGCTGGTACTTCTTGGAGTGTATTTGATTTCGAAAAATGATGGTTCTAAATTTACTTTCCGAAATGTTTTTTCACTTAGATTGAAGTTTTATGCATTGATATTCGCGAGTGTCACCGGTTTATTTTGGGCTATCGGTGCTGTTTTTACTGACATTGTAGTAGATCAGGTAGCACCGATACCTGCAGCGGCGTTTCGCTTATTATTTATGACTATGGTTATTATGGGGGTATTATCATATAAGCAAGGTTTTGTAATTAAGGGAATATCGAAAAAAGATATATTTGTTATTTTTGTTTCAGGAGTATTCTTGGGAGGTGCAACATTAACATTTATTGGAGCCTTAGCAGTCACCTCACCTTCAATTGTTGTTGTATTAAATAGTACCTATCCGTTTTTCGTTGCTCCGTTGGCCGTTATTTGGTTGAAGGAAAAGATTACAAGACAGGTGATAATGGGGATGATAGCATGTTTTCTTGGTGTTCTTACGACATTGATTTAGTTTAAATTAAAATAGCTAAAGATTAATAAACCAACAGGAGGATCTAAT
>CAYRIG010000146.1:0-4717 GCA_964424315.1 uncultured Dehalococcoidia bacterium
GTCTAAAAGGGCAGAAGCGTCTTCTAAAGTTAAAGTTTTTGCACTACCTTGTCCCTCATTTTCTATTTCTCCTGGTTTAACGAAAAGTAAATTAGTTCCCAGCGTTTCTATCATTGATGTGATTTGTTCCTGAGCACCTTTACCTATAGCCATTGTTGATATCACTGCACTTACTCCGATTACAATCCCAAGTAATGCCAAGGATGTTCTCAGTTTATTGATTGCTAATGAAGATATGGCGGTTAAGAAGGTGTCTAAAAATCTCATGTGTTTAAATTAATTTATTTAATGGATAGTGTTTTTTCATCACTAGTAATGAGCCCATCCTTCATTGCTATGATTCTCTGCGCTTGATCGGCTATTTCTTCTTCATGGGTTACCATGATAACCGTGATGCCCTCATTTTTATTTAAATCCCTGAAGATTGATAGGATTTCTTCAGTTGCAGTACTGTCTAAATTACCAGTAGGTTCATCAGCTAGTAAAATGTCGGGATTATTAACCAAAGCTCTCGCTATCGCTACTCGTTGTTGTTGACCACCAGATAATTGCGTTGGTTTGTGGTGTATTCTGTCTCCAAGCCCCACTTTTTGAAGAGCAGCCTCCGATTTGGATTTTCTATCTTTTTCTTTGGAATACATTAAAGGGAGCAATACATTTGAAAGAGCTGTTTGTCTTGATAATAGATTGAATGTTTGAAACACGAAACCTATTTTATTGTTTCTTATTTCAGCTAGTTGATCTCCAGACATTTCCTCCACGTTTTGATTATCAATGATTGATTGACCGGATGTTGGTACATCTAAGCAACCTAATATATTCATTATTGTTGACTTTCCAGATCCTGAAGCACCGATTATCGCTATAAATTCTCCCTGGTCAATTTTTAATGACACTCCGTTAAGTGCATTTACATTTACAGTGCCCATTTCATAAATTTTTTTTACATTTATTAGTTCAATCATTAAAAACCTGAAGAATCATAAGTATTATTTTCCGGCTGTTCTTGCAGGTGGTTTGCGCCCAAATGCCCCGCCCCCTTTACCAAACATAGCGGCGAATCCCTTTTGTGTGTCTGCTGACAGTGATTCAAGTAAAATCAAGTCATTTTCTTCTAGACCACCTGTAATCTCTATCCAGTAATCATCGTTAGCTCCTAAAGTAACGGGTTGCTCAATATAACCTCCTGAATCTTCGATTCTTACAAGTGGATTTTCAAATGTTCCGTATAATGAATCGATGGGTACTACGAGAACATCTAATACTTCTTGTATGCTCACCGTAGCAATTGCCGTTAAACCATCTCTTATTTGAGTGTTTCCAGAAAGCTTAATTTCAATCTCAATCGGATAATTGACTACTCCTTGTACTGTAACTGGCAAGTAGCTTATGTGTGTTACCGTACCTGTTAATAACTGATCAGGTAATGCGTCTATTTTGATATTAGCTTTAGCTCCCTCTCTGACCGATAAAATATCTATTTCAGGTACGTTACCATCTAGTTGAAGAATAGATGGGTCTACAATCTCCATAGTTGGTGCATTTTGATTGTTGAGTGATTTACCTTCTTCAATGTTTAACACAGATATTATTCCGTCGAATGGTGCAATGATGGTTGTGTTTAGCAGATTCTGTCTATCTTTTTCTAGCTTAGCTAATAATTTATCAAGCGTTGTTTGCTGTGCTTCTATTTCCAAAGGATCAACTTCTTCATTCAATGCATCGATATTTTGCTGTAGCTCAGTTACATTAGCTTCAGCTAGAGTGACTTGGGTTTTTCGTAATTGGAGTTCTAACGTATCCGGGTTTAAGGCATTAAATAGATTTTGTTCCGCTTCCTCTACCGAAAATTCAGCAAGTTGTATTGTATGCTGTAACTTATGTAATTCAGCGACATCAGTTCCGTTCAGCGCATCGATGTAATTTGCATTAGCAATTTTCAGGTTCAATTCGGCAATTTCTTTTTCAATTGTTAAGTTGTCAATCGTGATTTGTTCTGTAGGTGCGATTACCTCATTGTAACTTTGTTGAGCCTCAGAAAGGTTATTCGTCGCATTCAAAATAGAAGAATTTAGAGAAGCAAGGTTTGTATCTCTGTTTAAAGTGGTTTGCTTAAACTGTGTAGATGCAGCGTCTAAATTTTCCCATAAAGGTTCAATCTTATTTTTCACGCACTCAGCTAAACTTTCTTCGTTTGTTTGCCTGCAATGAGGAAAAGGGTTGTTAACATAAGAATATAGTTGGGTTTGAATCATTGCAATTGTTGGGTATAGACGAACCCACTGATTAACAGTTTTTTCATTCCAAGGTGTTTTTGGGTCATCACTACCAATATAGGTGTCGGGAGTTCCACCATATATATCACCGAGTGTCGTGCCCCATGACTGTATCAAATCGATAGGATTTTGCTCGAGGTTTGTTGGATCTGTATCATCTATTACAATCCCTAACCATGAAAGCATCGAATCTTTATAGGTTTCAAGGGCTTGATCATAGTTTAACTCTACGGTTGTTAAGTTAGCATCCCAATTTATCTCAGCTGATATAAGATTGCTTTCGGCATTGGTTAAATGTGTTTGGGCGGATTCTATTGCTTCTGAATATTCTTCTATCAAGTTTTCTTTATCATTAATTGAAAACAAACTTGTACTTGCATTGTCTAATGCAATTTCAGATTGGATCACGTTTCTTTTAGCTATTGCTACATTGGTTTCATAATTTGAAATCAAATCGTCTAATTCAGATTGTTTTTGATTTAAAAAGTGTTTAGCTTCGCTTATATTCAAGTTAAGTTGAGTAACAGTTGATTCACTTGGATTTTCAAGTAGGTTTAAACTTTCTTTTGCGTTAGAGAGTTCCATATTTGCTGCCGCCAAGTTTTTATTGAGATTAGCCAGTGAAAGACCAATATCGGGATTCTTAATAGATTCGAGTATTTCACGTGCGTTTCTTACGGCAATTTCATCTTCGGCAACCTTTTCCGAAAGGTTTGCAATTGTTTCATTGTCGAGACGAGCTAGGCTTGTGCCCCTGGTTACATTTTGACCTTCTTCAATATAAATACTTTTTACTTCACCTGCGACGGAGAAATATAAGCTTTCTTTTACAGCAGGTTTAAGAGTGCCGCTGATAGAAATTTCATTTTTTATATCTCCGTACCGTACTGGTATACTACGGACATCTGTTTCTTCATTGCTCCCATCTTGACTTATGCTATTTGAATAAAAAAAGTAGATTGCTCCAACAGTTATAACAATGACAATTAATAGAACCGCTAATTGCCATTTTTTTAAGTTTTTAAACACCATTATGTTTATTCCTCTAATGATTAATTCGACTAAATTCTATTCTAGTGTAAAATCAATTTGATTATAAATTGTAAATGTGAATATATTGTTAAGACAACTGTTTAGCATAGGATATTAAATGATATTAGATTTAACAACATCAGCTTTGCTTTTTCCAGCTATACCTCTACTTATGATTACATTTGGCACACGTTTTACTGTCGTTTCCGAACTTATAAGAAGAATTCATGATGAATATGCAGCAAATATAGATTTGGATGACGTAAGGGCAAAAAGAATGTTAGGTGAGATTTCAGCTTTGAAAAAGAGGCTTTGGATGATTCAAATTAATCAAACCCTGTCCAGTTCAAGTTTCTTTTTCAATTTATTGACGATGTTCGCTTTATATATGGGTAATCAAAACCTCGCTAAGACGATTTTTGGAATAGCTTTGGCATTGTTGATGTTGGCAGTAGTGTTATTTATAATCGAAATCAGTATTGCCGTTAGATCACTGAATCTTCACCTAAGTGATTTAGATACGAACGATTAAAGTATTTTCTATCCAATAAGTGTTATTTTAAGCAATTAGATGTAACAAAAGATTCAATTTGTTTAAAATAATTGATCCCGAGAACTTCCTCTACGTTGTTGTGTCCTGCTCCTTTTGCTTTAATAAATAATTTAGTATTTTGGTATTTTTCATATAATGACACCCCCATTTTTATAGGTATCGTTCTATCCAAATCTCCATGTACAAACAAAATCGGACAATTGATTTGATTGATCTTACCGTAGGTGTTGAATTTATTTGATATGAGATATTCAATACCTGGCAGAAATGGAAATTTGAATCTTGTCATGTCCCTAATAGATGTGAAAGCTGATTCTAGTAATAATGCTAATGGAGTAATCTTTGTAGCGATTTCACATGCTATAGAAGACCCCAAAGATTTGCCAAACAAAATGAGTTGATTGGTCTGAATTGAATAAATATTATTCAAAAATTCTATGGCTGATAAGCTATCTTGATATGAGCCTGATTCTGAAACGTTGCCATCACTTTTCCCGTAGCCACGGTAGTCAAATATAAAAATATTATATTTGGTATTATCATAAAGGTTTTTCAAACTATATATCCTGTGGCTGATATTACCACCGTTGCCGTGTAACCATACTATTGTTTGCTCTGAACCTTTGTTTATAAACCATCCGTGCAGAGTAATATTGGGAGCAGACTTAAAATATAGATCATCGAACTCTATACCCAAATCTTTTGGAGTGCCAATATAATTTCTAGATGGTTTAAAAATAAAATATTTATCAGCGGTATTATCGAATAGCATGAGTCTCTGAGATCAATAGGGCAATTTTTTATTAGTTACTCATTTGCAAATTCGTATGGCCCGAGGTCTTCATCTACAAAACTT
>CAYRIG010000147.1:0-2701 GCA_964424315.1 uncultured Dehalococcoidia bacterium
TAAAATCCATACCCCTTCTTTGGAAAACAATATTTTGACCGGTATAACTAGAGATTCGGTTTTCAAATTAATAAAAAACGAATTGAATCTAGAGGTCGTTGAGCGGCCGATAGATAGGAGCGAAATCTATCTTGCAGATGAAATGTTTCTTACCGGCACTGCAGCACATGTGACTCCTGTTGGAGAGCTAGATAATCGTAAAATAGGTTCAGGCCAGGTAGGTTCTGTTACAGAAAAACTGAGTAGTATATATGCGAAAGTGATCAGAGGCGAGGAAAAAGCGTATATTGATTGGTGTACACCAATTAGTGTAAATCGTTAAACCGTAATTTTTAAAATGACGCGGTTCGCTATTGAATATTTTTTCTTTGCGTTGGTTTCTAATTTAGGGTTGTTGACTGTGATTGCAGGCAACTCCCAATTAGAGTTTTTGAAAGTAATTAAACAACCTAAAAAATCCCGTTTCATTGGTATTTTAGCCATCATCATTGCATTTGCATGGTATTTCGGATTCGAAAAACGTAATATAAACGATTTTGAAGGAGGCCTAGATGCAAATACGCAGGCTCTGTTTTTTGTAATTGCAACATTTACATCCATAATTCTGGTATTGCTTTCAAACTCCGTTTTACGTACAGGCAAATCAGAAATTGATATAAGGATGGGTTTGGATGGTTTAAAAGAATCAACATTTGTAGAAGCATTTCTTCAACAGGGGAAATCGATTCCTTATTTTATGTTTATCGTAATCAATGAAGCTAAACAAAAAGTTTCCAAATTGAAATTGTCAATTGGATTAATCATGGCTGTAAGTTTTGCAGTGGGGTTACAAGTGGCATATTCAAGTTCTTCTAAAATTACAGATTGGGCTAAATTGGTTGTAACTTTGCAATTGGATTCAGTCGTTGTTTATGATTTGAACTTAAGTTTAGCAATAAATCGTTATGTCGGAAAATGGGATATGCTTGATTTAGTTATAAGCATATTTGCTAGCGACTATTTTTTCCCTGTCATATTTGCTCTGTTTTTGGTAGGGATTTGGTTTAATGGTTCAGAACAGAAAGAAAGAGTTGTTAATCAACATATCGTTATCTTCAGCATAATTTCCTTGGCTTTTGTTAATTGGATCGTGTTTGTTATCAATGCATATTTGTTTAGGCCACGGCCATTTGAAAATGAACAAATATCGCTGATATTTTATGAAGCAACTGATTCATCTTTTCCATCAAACGCACTGGCCGTATTGTTTGCAATTTCTATAACTACATTAATTACGAATAGGCGCTACGGTGTCTCATTGATGATTCTTTCGTTTGTTTACGGAATTAGCAGGATATATGTGGGCGTGCATTACCCTTTAGACATTTTATCGGCACTGATTTTAGGTGTTATAGCTGCAGGCATAGTATGCTATATAGGAAAGCTTATATATCCGATACCATTAGCAGTTATAAAATTACTCCGGTTGGTTTTATTGGCATAAGAGCATACATTGGTTGACATGCGTACATTGGTTTCTTAAACTTTTTGAAATTTAAGGTGGGTTTTATGGATAAAGATGGAGGGGTAATCATAATTGGCGGAGGAGTTATAGGCATATGCAGTGCATATTATTTAAGCTCTCATGGTTTAAAAGTAACAGTTTTAGATAAGGGTAAAATAGGTCATGGCAGTTCTTTCGGTAATTGTGGCCTAATAGTACCTTCACACAGTATACCTTTAGCAGCACCGGGTGTGATTTTACAGGGTCTCAAGTGGATGTTTGATTCAACTAGTCCGTTTTATATCAAGCCTAGGTTTAATTATGAATTGATTTTATGGTTATGGAAGTTTATGAAGGCTTCCAGTCAAAAAAGAGCTAATCAAGGAATAGAGACCTTGGTCAAATTGACAAAAGAAAGTATGAATCTGTATGAACAAATTATGGATGCTAATCCCGAATTAGACTGCAATTTTAGAAAAGATGGTTTATTGATGGCATACAAAACAGCAGAGGGATATAGTCTCGGCTTGCATGAAGCTGAAGAAGTAGGTGTCCATGGAATTGAGTCGCAAAGCATGACAAACCAAGAACTTCAAAGATTTGAGCCTGGATTAAGGAATGATGTTTATGGTGGTGTTTATTATCCAGATGATGGTCATTTTGACCCATATAAATTTGTTAGCCAATTATCAAGTTTAGTAAAATCCAAAGGGGTTGAGATAATTGAAGACACAGAAGTACAAGACCTAATTGTATCTGGAAATAAAATCAGTAAAGTTGTCACTTCAAACAAAGAATATACCCCTGATTGGACAGTAATTACAGCAGGAGCATGGTCTCCAATTCTGTCGAAAAAAACCGGAGCGAAATTGCCTGTTCAACCAGCGAAGGGTTACAGCCTATCATACAATAGGGCCGGACTATCAGTTAAAACCCCAATGCTTTTGTCAGAAGCTAAAATAGGAGTTAATCCGGTTATTGATGGAATAAGGCTGGCTGGTACTTTAGAACTTACTGGTATTGATTCAAGTATTAATGAAAAAAGAGTTCAAGCGATTGTTGATGGTGCAAATCAGTATTTAGCAGGAGATTCTGCCAAATTTGAAATAACCAATGTGTGGACAGGAATGAGGCCAGTAACTCCGGATGGGGTGCCTGTAATTGACAGAGTTCCAGATATGGAAAATCTGATTGTTGCAACCGGTCATGCTATGCTGG
>CAYRIG010000147.1:2711-4691 GCA_964424315.1 uncultured Dehalococcoidia bacterium
GGGATGACCATGGGGCCTGTCACAGGCAAAGCTGTTTCAGAGATTGTGGTTGGAGATCATAATTCAACGGATTTAATGCCAGTAAAGTTCGGTAGGTTTTAATTGGATTCATGATTTTAATTGAGGGAAAAGGACTACTTCTCTAATTGAGCGTTGACTGGAAAAGATCATTATAAGCCTATCGATGCCTAGACCTAGTCCTCCAGTTGGAGGCATGCCATGTTCAAGTGCCACAATAAAATCTTCGTCTAGCCTATCAAGTTCTACATTTTTGAATTTTGACCTGAGAGATTCCTGCTGTTCTAGCCGAATTCGTTGATCTATAGGATCATTTAATTCGCTGAACGCATTACATATTTCCATTCCTCCGACAAATCCTTCAAATCGTTCTGCTATCAAAGGGTTTTGAGGGCTTTTTTTTGCAAGAGGAGACATCGCAACCGGGTAATTTACCAAAAATGTCGGTTGGATTAAATTTGGTTCAATTACTAATGAAATCAGCTTGTCCATGAGTCCTGCCCAGGTCGCTTGAACACCAGTATCCAAGCCTTTCTGTTTCATTTGTTCGGATAAGCTTTCAATCTCCAAATGTTCTAGGTAATCAATACCCGATGCAGATTTAATCGCTTCCCGAAGGTCTAATCGTTTCCAAGGAGGGGTTAAGTCAATGGTGTTCTTTTCGAATTCAAATTTTGAATCTCCGGTCACACTTAAGGCTAGGTCATGAACTAAAGACTCTACCATTGTCATCACTTGTTCATAATCTGCGAAAGCCTGATAGCTTTCCATCATAGTAAATTCAGGATTATGGTAGAAGTCTAAGCCTTCATTCCTAAACACTTTTCCTATTTCGTAAACTTTTTCAATCCCTCCGACAACGATTCTTTTTAAATACAATTCAGTAGCTATTCTGAGATATAAATCTCTATTAAGGGCATTGTGGTGGGTAACAAAAGGAGTAGCATTCGCTCCTGCTGGAATAGGAACTAAAACAGGAGTCTCTACTTCGGTAAATCCTAGAGAATCCATTTTATGCCGCAACAACTTGATTGTTTTACTCCGCAATATAGCGATGTCTAGGGATTGTTGATTTGATATCAAGTCTAAATATCGCTGTCGATACCTTAATTCAATATCGGTTAGGCCATGCCATTTTTCAGGTAGCGGCCTTATAGCCTTTGATAATATTTGCCATTCATGTACCTCGACTGTGGCTTCGCCCGTTTTGGTTCTGAATACTGGACCTAATGCCCCTAGCCAGTCACCAACATCTAAAAGCCTGACATGCTGATAACTAGATTCTAGAAAATTCCTCCTGAAAATTAATTGAATATGTCCTGATTGGTCCTTAAGATCAATAAAAGTGGTGCCGCCCATTTTTCTAAAACGAGTTATACGCCCAGCTATTGAAATAGATTGTGTTTTAGCTTGGTCTGTAGAATCATTCTTTTCGATTTTCGTGAGTTCTTCAACTGCGTGAGCAGCGCTGTGGGTTTTATTATAGTTCGTTGGGAACGGCTCTATGTCATTTTTGCGTAACTCTTGCAGTTTATTTAAACGGGCTTTATATAAGTCATTATCAAGCATATACAATTCAACTTTATATTCAAAGATTATTGTTGATTCTATCTAATATGGATTTATCACGTCCATTCCGTTCTCTATATGAAGAGACTTTTAAATGCGAACACATAAAAACCAACAAATTTAATTCTAGGCTCAAAACAAGTGTTTGTAAATGAAAGAAAAGTTCAAAAAACTGCTATCTAAAACTTACTTGTAATGAGTAAAAAAACCGAAAATTAGCAATTAAAATGAGACCTTAAATTTGCTATGAAAGGAAATTTTCTGGTGATATTATCCTTTACCTATTGAATTGATTGATATCGAATAGATGTTAGATACGAATCAGAAAAATATATTGTGTATGAGAACTAGAATAACTGGTGGAAAATTAAAAGGAAGGGTAATAACCTCGTC
>CAYRIG010000148.1:0-572 GCA_964424315.1 uncultured Dehalococcoidia bacterium
CATTTGAATATGATTTAGTAGTTCTTCTCTAGTAAAGGAAGATAACTGAAATACTTTGGAATTCATATTGCGCCCTCATGTTTTATAAATAAAGAGATTTCAAATGAGTTGCTACCTAAACAGAACTTAAATCTGTATGCTTTTTGGAAATCAACAATCACTTTTTTAATGCAATCCCTGCCAACAGATACATTATCACGTACACTATGCATCTATATACTAATGGAGAACCTGGGGGTATACATATAAAAGATAACGCGCCCAAACCTTTTTTACCAATTTCATGTGCAATCCTTATTACTTCATAGTCTGTTAAACCAATAGGTTCAGAGGCTTCGCCTAAAATATCACCGGGTGCCGGTCCTGCTCCACCTATTACATCCATGTCAAAATGAACATAAACAGACTCAGTTCCTTCATAAGCTCTATCAAGTTCTTTAATTAATCCATCAATACCAAGAGAAGTTCTTAATTCCCACGAAGAAATAAATCTAGTACCTTGCTTTAGGTAACTTCGAATTATCTCTTTATCTTCCAACATGCCTCTTTCCCCTATTTCTACTAGATGACGA
>CAYRIG010000148.1:582-4666 GCA_964424315.1 uncultured Dehalococcoidia bacterium
GATCGTTTGTCAAAAAATCTATCCTCTCTGCATCCCAATGTGTGTCTAAACTAATACAACCAACAGGACCAGCAGTATTTTCTGCTACGGGTTTAGCAATAGCATAGGAACCACATGGAGAATTTTGACCTATAACTATTGGTACCGCATTAACCGACAATACTTCAGATACTTTTTCCTCAACGGCTTGCTGTGCTTTAAGGATATTTTCTGGAGATTGATTTTCCATAACCTCAGCTGGTATATCAGCATCTCCATAGTCAACTATATTTAATTTTTCAAACAAATCAAGATCGAAATCTTGTATATAACCTGACCTGTATCTAATAGATTGCTGACGCACTCTTTTAGGTGCTGCAATCCATTCATACTTTGAAACGCCCATATATTCTTCACCGGAGGTTGCTACATACGGAGCACCTATGATAACTGCATCCGCCCCCTTTATATCATTTACAGAATCACCTTTTACGGCTCCCATAAATGTTGGAGTATCGTGATTAAGCATGGGAAACTCTGGTCTGCTATTAAAATATGGGGATTGTTTTGTTTCTATAAAATGCTCCCACTCGGGATATATGCCTTTGTTCATGTAATTCCGCCTTCCATTGTGTTAATTACTCTTCGATTTTGGTTTTGAAGATAGTTTCTCTAAACCATTTTAATTCCTCTACACTTTCCTTAATATCAGACATCGCAAGATGTGCACTCTTTTTTTCCGGCGGAGTTATCGATGGATACCAATGTTTAGCCAAACCTTTAATAGTGGAAACGTCAATTATTCTATAATGCAAAAAGTTTTCAAGCTCAGGCATCTCTTTCCGTATGAATCTCCGGTCAGTGTGAACAGAATTTCCACATAATGGAGACTGACCCTTATGTACCCAATCAGACAAAAAATCTATGGTCATAGATTCCGCCTGTCCTATCAAAACCGAAGACTTACTTACTCTTTCTAGTAACCCAGAAGATTTGTGATGTTCTGCAGACCATTCTTCCATAGATTTCAATTCATCGGCCGAACGATAAACAGCTATTTCAGGCCCTTCTGCTAATATATTCAGATTACCGTCAGTAACTAAAGTAGCTATTTCCAAAATAACATGCTCATCACCCAAACCCGTCATCTCTAAATCTATCCAAACCAAGTTTGCATGATCTTTTTCCACAACTATTTCTCCATTCAATTAACTTCGCTGATACAAATGAGGTTACTTTGTTATATCAAAGGTCCTGATAGCACTATCAGAGTCATTACTTGTTAGTGCTCCCTCTAGTCTAACTCTTTTTAAAGCACCTTCATCTGATACCCAAACACTCGCTTTAACCACATTACCTTCAACTGCACCAGGTACAAAAGCATCAAGTCCTTTAACCGTATACGAACCCGAAACACCTTTATAGGAAACGTTGTTTATCCAAGTATTACTAGCATATGTTACTTCTGTTAGATTACTTATGATATCTGAGAGCCCAGATACATTCGCACTGATATCTGCTTCAGATGCAACAGCTATGTTTTCAGGATCAGTTGTAACTGTTACTTTCAGGTTTGATGCTGAACTAAGTTGAGTTGCAGCAGTTGTAAGTAAACCCGTCGGTAAAGGAGTAGCTGTAGGCTCTACGTACGGAGTCGGAGTTGAACGTGCAGCTGAGGAAGGTCCTCCATATGGAGACCCACTACCAGCAGCTGCTTCACCAGATTTACAAGCCCTGATATTATCACCAAAATATATAAACATTCCATAATGTTCCTCAGCAATTACATCTAAACCACCACCGCCAACGAGTTTAGGGATTTTTCTCCATGGTAGATTCATCGGTTCTAAGGATTGTTGATAAATACCAATAGGAATTCCTGCAGAATTATACATTAACAAATAATGTTCATCAGATTTCGTAAAATACTTACCTCTTCCTTGTGAGCAGTAGGCCTGATCAACCCAACCCTGTTCAATTGCTAATGCAGCTGTATCAGGTATCGAATATGAGGGAATCGAACTTGGAGAAGCAGGATTAAACCTAGACGCAAGATAATAAACAGATTCATATTTTGTACCCGAATCACATGCATTTGTTGGATCTAACAAAAACAAATACACCCCATAATGCAACTCGCTTAAAATCGGAGTGCCGTCTAATTTAGAAGGTCCACTTGTTTCTTCCCACGGAGATGACATCTTATTATTTGAAAACTGGTACATACCAATCAAATTGCCATCAAAATCATAAATCGTCATCAGAGGATATCCATCAGGTTTTTGGTAGTAACTACCCTGTCCAGGAACACAATCAGTTGCCTTTGACCATCCAGATTGGGACGCTAAATTAACAGTAAGTGGTATTTCAAGTTGAGCACTAAACTCCTTATCTTCTTCCGTTGCTCCACCTCTAGATTGATAAGTGTCATTACTTACAGCCCCTCCCGCAGTTATAAAAACTTTTTTAATAAGAGGGTCATTCTGAGAACTCATGATAAAAACAACTACCGCTGCAACAATTATTGCTATTATTACCAACGCTACGATTGCTATGATTTTTTTGTTTTTCAGCAAATCTTTCATTATATATGCCCCATGTTAGGTTTTATTCTGTCAAGATATACCAAGAATCGAAAACAATACTTTAACTAACACCATTGCTTGATTATGACATATTAGCACAAATTAATTTGAGTAGGTATTTCATTACAATTATTATGATTGATTTTATTCCCAAGTAGACATTTCATTTCTCAATTCACCAAGGTCCATATTGTATGCATTGATAGCACTCTTTAAATGACTCGTGGTTTTTGCTCCGGCAAGAACAGCAGTCACAGAAGTGTGAGACATTGACCATGCCATTGCAAGTTGTGTTATCGGAACTCCAAGTTGATCTGCTTTGTACTTGAGATTATCCACTATATTGAAACTACGATCATTAAAATATATATCTATATGAGCAGGAGCTACATCCATGCGAGTCCCTTTAGGTATTGCATTCCTATCACCGCGAATATACTTTCCGGTCAAAAATCCAGCCCCTAGTGGACTATACGATGTAATTGAAATCTGTTCTTCTGTACAAATTGGAAACACTTCTGTTTCTGCGTCAGGTACAGCCAAATTATAGTTGGGCTGCATTATCTCAAACCTTCTATATCCGTTTTTCTTTGCTTGACCCAACATTTCAGCAATCTGCTCGCCATTATAATTAGCGCCACCTATAATTTTTATCTTACCTAAATCAACCTGCTCCCCCATAGCTTCCAAAGACTCCGCTATAGGTGTATTAACATCGGGAGAATGGATTTTATATATATCAACAAAGTTTGTGTCAAGTCTTTCTAAACTTGCATCAAGAGCAGCCCTAATCTGATCAGGCCTTGCTTTACCGCCACTTATTTTGGTGCACAGTTCTATATCTTTTCTAGTACCTCTAGATTTCATCCACCTGCCTATTATAAGTTCTGACGAACTCATTTCAGTACTTTTTTCTCTGACATCAGTAGTACCGTAAGATTGTTTTCTTATCTCATATGCCTGTCCCCCTCCATACGCTTCCGCAGTATCAAAAAACGTTATGCCGTTTTCAACTGCGTAATCCATAATCTCAAAAGCTTTTTCTTGATCTATTTCCCTTCCGAAAGTTCCAGTCCCTAGTCCAATCCCACTAATTTCCACATCAGTTATTCCTACTTTCTTTCTATCCACATTAAACCTCCTATCGATTACATTGATAATTTATTCTTGATTCAACAAATCAAATTTAAACGCCATCACTGTGAATTTCGGGTTAGGTTTGATATCAAATTCTTCTGCCCGGACAAACCCAATATTTTCATACATTTTCACACCCGCTTCCATAAACTTATTTGAATGTAACCCAACTGCTACGGCTCCTTGTTCCCGCGACCTTTTTATGCATTCTGCAACCAACATTTTACCCAGACCTTCTCTCCTATTTTGAGGAGCAACAGCTACCAACCTAACACCTGTCCAATCAATCGGCCAAATCATCAAAGTCCTATTTTTTAATATAGGGGAAAAAGTCACCGCACCAACAATAACGTCAGTCTTTTTAGCAATAATAAGATCTGACT
>CAYRIG010000149.1:0-4665 GCA_964424315.1 uncultured Dehalococcoidia bacterium
AGCATAATACACTTACTTTCCTATCCCTTCGGAATCTCCTTAAACTTTAGCGTTATTTTGTAAAATGTGCCAACTCTAAGCAGTAACTTTAGTAAGTTTTTGCATTGACCTAAGATATGGCGGCGGCTCAACTCCTCTTTCTGCGTATTCACTCACTGAAACTTCTGCCACATAAATATTTTTGTTGGAATCTATAGCCATGCCATGAGGCGCATAAAATCTTCCGGCTTCTGTTCCTGCAGGCTCTTCACTTAGTCTTGCCTTAACCTGTCCTGACTTATCAAATATCGTAACCCTTGGACCAAGATGTCTCCCGATTTCATTGGATGATTGGCCCGCGAAATACTCACCGACATAAACTAATCCCCCCTCTTGCTTATCAACACAAACAGCTGCAGCCCTGGACAAGTTAACCCATTGGGTTTCAAATTTGCCTTGATCGCTAAATATCTGTATCCGCCTGTTTTCTCTATCAGCCACATAAACATAACCTTCATTGTCGATATCTATATTGTGCACTATATTAAAACTTCCAGGGTCAGTCCCAGAATCTCCCCAAGACTCAATGAATTCACCATCAGCTGAATATTTGTGTACATTTGCATTACTGTATCCGTCTGCCACATATAAATCTCCATTCCTGCTGTCAATAGCAACATGACAAGGGCGGCAAAATGGCTCACCACTCATCGGCTTACTTTCAGACCCTATTTTCATTAAGAGTTTACCGTCAGCAGTGAATTTTTTTATGGTATTGTCTGATACATCCGCACAGTAAACGGAATCATCAGGTCCTATTGCTATTCCGTGAGGGTTGCCAAATTGACCTTCTCCCCAAGAATCTAAAAACTTACCATCACTGTCAAAAATTATTATAGGGTGCCCCCCCCTGTTAAACACATAGACTTGGTCTTTGGAATTAACAGCCACAGCAGTAGCTTCTCTGTATGTCCAGCCATCAGGCAATTCTCCCCAATCTTTACCGTCAGTTTCATATCTAAACTCTTCTGTTCCTAATATAACCATATTTCCTCCTGTATTAAGGTCTTTCTAAAAAGACCGTTACTCCCATATCAATATATTTTTGCCTAGTTGCTTTAGTATAGTTTCTAAAACACACCTTGGTATTCGATCCGGCAAGCTTGTTTACGACTTCTTGAACACATTCATCAACATTTTTTAATTTATAATTAGGATTGGATTCAAGGTTGAATGTTAGATCTGCCGGACCAAAAGATAAGCAATCCACGCCCGACAAAGCGAAAGAACTTGCTTTTTCTACAGCATATATGGATTCTATCTGAAGCCATAACACGCCATATTCGTTCCACCATTTTGCATACTCTAGTCTATCTGGATTGGCACCCAACCCATATCTATGAGTCCCACCCCAACTTCTTAGGCCCACTTTTGGATAATAAAAGTTTTTGACTGATTCTTCGGCAGTTTCAATTAATTCAACTTGAGGCACCTCAATTCCTTGAGGTCCTAAATCCAGCATATTGCCAATCAAATATGAGTGCCTTGTATGTTTGATTCTGAATTGGACATGAGTATTCAAATCAGACACCATTTTGCAAAACTCAACTGTTTTTTCTTCATTAAAAGGGGCATGCTGGCTATCTATTGACAAATAATCATATTCTCCAGTTTCCAAAATCTTCTTTAGTTCATCTTTCCCTAAATCTACGGAGGTTACTGCGCCAACACATATGTCGCCTTTGTTTATCTTGTCTTTCAAAGAAACCGCTTTTTGATTCATATATTTCACTTGATAAAACTTAGTCGTTTAAGACTAACACAATTAACTGCTTATTCTCTATATCTCAATATTATTGCCAATCAAGTTTTTATATTCACATTGACCTCTAAACTTCATGTTAAATATAATTGACCCAATATGATTCCTCTGAAGTTAAATGTCAAAAATTTTCTATGCTACGGCGAAGATGTTCCAACGCTTGATTTTCAAGGGATAGAGCTTGCTTGCCTCTGTGGCCAAAATGGTCATGGCAAAACAGCAATACTTGAAGCAATAACTTGGTCTCTTTGGGGGAAAGGAAGGGCTCAAACACAACAGGAGTTTGTGCGGATTGGCCAAAAAACCATGTCAGTTGAATTGGAATTTGCTTGTCGAGACGAAACGTATAGGGTTCTTAGAACATTTTCTAAGCCCCGCGGTTCCGGAACTGGCAAAACAAGTCTAGAAATCCAGATTGTTGGTCCGGCATCTTTAAAACCTATTACAGAAAATACACTTAATGAAACTCAAAAAAGAATTGATCGGATTTTAAACATGGATTATGTAACATTCATCAACACATCCTACTTAAAACAAGGGCAAGCTGACATTTTTGCAACGAGCAAGCCAAATGAGAGAAAACAGATATTAGCCAATATATTATCACTTTCATCATATGATTCCCTCGAATCAGAAGCAAAGAAATTGAGTGCCGTGATTGATCGCTCAGCGACAGAACAGAGAGCAAAAGTCGAAATTAAAAATCAAGAGGTTCAATCAGTTGAAATCATAAATGCCAACATGCACGATATAAATGCCCAACTATTTGAATTATCCTCCATTATCGATAAAGAAAAGTCAGGGGTCGACAAATTATCTCGAATACAATCTCTAACCAGCTCAATCCAAGCGAAAGAAACCCAACATCAAGAGCTCCAAACACAGCTATCCGAATATGATCAAAGAATTCAAAACAGTCAACAAACCATATCAAAGCAGGACGAGATAAACGACGGCTATAGGAAGCTTAATTTACTAAGGGCAGAGTTTGGCGACTACAGCAATTTGAACAGCCAGCACCACAACCTAGAGCAACGCAAGTCTGCTGTTTCTCAAAGCATTTCTCAGGTTAGAGCTACAATATCTGCAGAATTGGCTAATATAACCAAAAACATTCAAACTATTTTAGAGCCAAAAGTTCAAAGCCTTCCTGAAATTACCGACTTGCTTAAAACCGCAGAGGGTTCGCTTGCGTCTTTCGATTTAAAGCAACAAAATGCGACAAAAATCAAGGTGAGCGAAAAAGACAACTTTGTTAGCCAGATCAATCGGTTAACCGACACAAATAAACGACTAGAAGATGAAATTAAAGATATACACAAAAAATTCATCATGCTTGAATCCGACAAGCCAACGTGTCCTCTTTGTGACCAACAACTAAATCACTCCTCTCACAATACTTTAAGAGAAGATTATGAAAACAAAGGAAAGCTTAAGCAAGAAGAACTCAAGGGAAACAAGCTTGCCGTAGATGAGTTAGAAAAAGACAAAATTTTATGCGAAAAAATGATAGATGGAATTAAAAAATCAAATGCTTCAACCCGCCATGAATTGCAAAACAAAATATCTGAGCTAACTGCCCAAAAATCCTTATGCCTTGAGGCCAAAGAGGGATTAGTTTCGGAAACTAACAGAAGCAAGGAATTACAAACTTCGCTGGACAGCAAGAATTATGCTGATAACGAATTTGCTGAGCTTAAATCGATTGAAGCACAAACACAGCAATTAAATTTTAATCCATCTAGATACGAATTTCTAAATTCTGAAATAGGCAAGCATTTAAAGTTCGATTCGTTAAATGCAGAATTGGCTTCAGCAAAAGAAGCCCTTGGAAAGGAAGTTTCATCTTCAAATCGAGTGCAAACAACATTAAGCCAAATCACTGATGAAATCACATCTTGGAAAAATGAAGTGTTTTCATTGAGAGAACAGTTATCCGAACTATACAAGGGAACTACATTTAATATAGACATGTCTTCCACTCAAGCCAGGTTAAATCAAGCGGCTACTCAACACCAAGAGGCATTAGTACAAAAAGGGATAGCTCAAGAAAACACCAAAAGGCTTGAACAATTGTCGGGAGACATCGGCGTTTTACAAAAAGAAATAAACGGATTGGCAGAAAACAAAAATATTTACGACGAACTGTCCGTTGCTTTTGGTAAAAACGGAGTTCAAGCACTAATCATTGAAGATGCTTTGCCAAAATTGCAGGAGCAGGCTGACCGCTTTTTAAAACGGCTAACTGATGGTAAGTTATCTGTCAAATTTCAATTAATGCAGGGGAAAAAGGGCGCGAATTGGAAACTGGGCATACCTTCTGAAGAATTAGAAATCCTTATTTCTGATGAATCAGGTACTCGCAGTTACGAGACGTATAGCGGAGGGGAATCTTTCCGAATAAATTTTGCAATCCGCATAGCTCTTTCCCAATTGCTTTCAAATCGTTCTGGAGCAGGACTTCCTATATTGTTTATAGATGAAGGGTTCGGCTCTCAAGATAAAGCCGGACAGGAATTATTGATTGAAATTCTTCAAGCCATAAAAGCTGACTTTAATAAGATTTTAGTTGTTACTCATATAGAAGAAATTAAAGAGGCGTTTCCAACTAGGATTGAGGTTGAAAAAACAGAATCAGGGTCAAGATTTAGCGTTATTTAAAGAGGATTTAAAAATTCTTTTCAACGTAACAACGGCTTTAAGTATTTTCCTGTGTCGGTATTTTTGTTAGTTACTATATTTTCAGGAGTTCCCTGGGCCAGTATGTTTCCTCCCTCTTTTCCAGCACCTGGGCCAAGGTCTATAATCCAATCTGCATTTTTTATCAAATCTGTTGGATTCACCCCATCATCAGGCGCCAGAGT
>CAYRIG010000150.1:0-4646 GCA_964424315.1 uncultured Dehalococcoidia bacterium
TAATTCCACAGCTACACCAACCACATGGCACCAAGTATGAGGGATGCAAAGAGAACCAAAATTATAGGCATTTTCTGCTATATATAATATTTCTTGTATCCCACCCGCTCTAACGGAACTAGGTTGGACCACATCTAATTTTCCTCTTCGTAATAAATCGTCAAATTCATGTCGGGTGCTAAAACCCCAGTCTCCAGCAGCAATTCTGATATTTGTGGATTCTACTAATTTTCTATAACCGTGTATATTATCCGCTGGTAGTGGGGCTTCTATAAAATATATATCAAATTTTTCTATGTGTTCTATAGTTTTTAATGCTTGACCTACATCAGCCCATCGGTTTTGTACATCGATCATTAAATCTTTTTTCGGACCTATTACAGATCTAGCTTTTTCAATAACTGCTATGTCTGTTTCAACGTCCACATTAGCAAATTGACCAGGCCATTCTTCAATTTTCACGGCATTTAAACCTTTAGACATTGCAATCTTTAAACGTGATTCAAGTTCGTCTAAATTTTCTCCTGGCGGATAAACAGTTGCGTATGGGGTTACATTTTTTTTGGGTTCAAAAAAAGAGGCCGAGGTCGTAAAAGATTTCCATAATAGTTCGTAAAGGGGTTTATTGTAGAATTTTCCGATAATGTCCCATAAAGCGGTCTCTATAGCTCCGATTGCCGCTATAACGATTCCTCTTCTTCCAAAAACTCCTGTTGAATTATACATTTTTTGCCACAAACGATTAACTTGTGTAGGGTCTTCATTAATAAGTAAATTTTCCAGCCCCAGAGATGATTTAATTATTGCATCGATAATAAGACTTGGTGCTTCACATTGACCAATTCCACTTATGCCTTCATCAGTATTTACTTTGACAATTGTAATATCATAGCCTCCAGTCGAAGCAGGGGAACTATCTAATGAATCGCCGTAAGTAGGATTCCATGAGGTTACATTTCCGTCTGCGTTGTCTCGAAGAGCTATTGTTTCCACATTAGTAATTTTCATGTTATGAATTAGCTTCAGCGATAAAAACAGGTATGTTGCGATCTGTTTTATCTTGGTATTCCTGGTATGGAGGATACGCCGCCACGGCAATCGCCCACAATCTCTTCTTTTCCAGTGAGCCCATTACTTCTCGGACCTGCATTTCGTAGACTTTGGCCTTATCCCGAATCTCGACAGTTGATTGTGCTTTTAGATTGTGGTACCAACCTGGGTGTTTTGGAGAACCTCCCATTGAGGCCACGAGGATGTAATTTTCACCATCCACGACTTTCATCAAGGGAATCTTACGGATTGCACCCGTTTTACGCCCTCGATGGGTAACTATGATGACAGGCAGCCCCGTATCCTTTAACGTTGTCCCCTTAGCACCTAGGCTACTCTCATAAAGTTCTACTTGTTCAGCCACCCAGGAAGATTTACTCGGTATGTATTTACCCATATCGCATATCCGTCTTTTCTATTTCTTCCAGAAAGATTGTTGTTTTCTTTTACACATAATGTACCACTAAACACTGGTGGTCTTACAAGCATAGGAGGTTAATTTCACAAGAAAAACACTCCTAGATTTATTGATTTTAATATCCAAAAAACAATACTCTAATAAAATATTCAAAAAGGAGAAACATATGTTGAAACATTTAATTGGTGTAGAAATATCACCCTTACGCCGTGCACTAATTTTTTCCTATATAGGTGGGATACTACTTGTAGTGATAGGTCTTACCTTTGCGCGTCCTTCAACCTGGGTTATTTTTAAGGATGATTTTCCTGGGGAGGGAGGATTTCCTTGGATACTTGCTTCAGTGGGGCTCATAAGGATTTTATTCACGTATCTTTTTGCCCGGGAAATAAAGTTCCTTTATTATTTGATTATTTTGTTAAGTGTAGTAAAAGTATTAGAACTTTTTGTAGCGTCTTCTGCCGAATCACTTGGGTTTGCTATTTGGTATGTTATCCTAACCGGAATACCAGAAATCCTTCTATTAATTAACATATTTAGTTCAAAGGCACGTGAAGAATTAAAATCATTATGACTAATGATTCTTTGATAGACGTTCTCTTATTAGGTGGAAAAGGCCAAATTGGTTCTGGGTTGAGGACCTATCTTCCCAGATTGAATAGCCAATATAAAATAACCACTGCTGATCGTAAAGGCTCAAGGGATAAGGCTAAAGATGCTGATGTCCAAAAAAATTTTATTGATTTGGACATTCATACTGATATAACAAAATTAGAGGAAATATTAGAAGGCAGGGACATGGTCGTATATCTCGCAAGAAAAGATCCGTTAAGTGAAATGAACGACATGACAGATAAAATTTTTCATTCCATTTTAAAGGTTTGTCCAGAAACTTTAGTTATTGCATCAAGTTCAGTTCACGCAACTGGAGGGGCCTATTTCCCTTTTGATAAGGAACCGTATCGTACTATTGCAAAAAGAAATTTTGGAAAATTAGATAATTGGCCGGAACCCCTTTCAATATTTACTGAACCTTGCCCAACAGGTGATTATGGATTAGAGAAAGCATACGTAGAATCTTGGTGTCAAAGATTTGCGGCCATAAATAAAAATGCAATAGCGGCTAGATGGGGTGGAATTAATGAAGAAAACGGGAAAAAGGACGAAGTTGCATACTTCACAGTGTGGTGCCACCAAGAGGATTCGGCCAGATTTGTAGATAGTTGTTATAAAACTTTTATCCGTGGAGAATTGAGATCTGGAGCGCATTATTATGTTATTTCTAATAACACCTACAACGTTTTTGATATCGAATCTACAAAAAATGAAATAGGATATGATCCACAGCATGACGCCGAAATTTTGTATGGATGAATCTTTTTTGTGTAACCAATATGTGCACACATCTATTTGGTGGTAGGTATTTACCATAGGAGTTGTGACCTGCCTATGAATAACATTTAGTATGACAGAGATGGTGAAACAGACAATAATTTGAGTATGAAAAGAACCTTAATAATATCTCTAATACTTTTAGCCATTGTATTGGCTTGCGGAGGAGAAAGTTCTTCAAATTCTGATAATACTCTAGAAAAAATCACTAATGAGAGTGGCATATATACTGTTGAAGACTTCACAAATACAGGATTCAAAGTTAACAAAGAATATGATGTTTCTGAACTAGAAGATTCCTTGGGGGTTTGGTTTGGTTTTTGGAAAAATGATTTTAATAAATCTTTTGATTATGAAATAAGAATTTATCCTTCTCATGAATTAGCTTTAGATAAAGGATTAAGTTATGTAGAAGAAGTGATAGGTGAAGATGCCATATTAAAAAAATCACTCTCATCATGGAAAGAAGGAATTCAACATAGAAGGCTGAGAAGGGGTAACAGTATGAGCGGAAGTGAAGCTAACTCCATAAGAGCAAAGTATCTGGACTACATAGTATTTGGTAACACTATAATTCTATGTACAGGTTTGGACGTGACCGATGCACGACAAAATTGTTCTGATTTGGCTAATTCTTTGAATAAATAATATCAAAGCCCGAATACCACATATCTATTTAAGTTTTAAAATATTTTAGTACCCGTTTTCATTCTTTTTATAGCATCCCAGTTCCAATCAACTCCTACTCCAGGGCCCGAAGGCACATCTACCATTCCATTGGAATCAATTTTATCTAAACCATCTGAATAATTGTCACCAAAAATTTCAGGTGACAATTGAAGACATTCTACATCTGGATGAACCCAAACCATTTCATAATAATTAGAATTTACTAAGGCAGACATTACTTGTCTTTGAGCAGGTCCTACCCCATGGATTTCTATATCTGTTCCCATACTTTCAGCAACAGCAGCGAGTTTGATGGTTCCTGTAATTCCATCACCGTGAACATCACCCCTAATAAAATCTGTGGCACCAGAAACAAGCATATTAACTTTTGCGGGGACACCTGCTACTTTCTCACCTTGAAGCAAGGGGGTTTCAAGGAATTCTCTGATTTTTTCATAAGCGGGATTACTGGTTCCTCCTCCTAAATAATAAAGGTCTTCAATCCAGTAAAATTCTGCCTCATCACAAGCTTTTCCTACTTTTAATGCGTCGGCAAAAGTAGGAAAATAATTAAATGAATCGAGCATAAGATCCATCTTGTTTCCTACTCTTTCAGATACCGCATGAATTAGATCAATATGTTCCTGAATATTAGGTCTAGGGTAGGGATGAATCTTAAAGCCTTTATACCCGATTTCTAGGCAATGTTGAGCAAAATCTGCATAAGACTCAGGAGTTGACAATCCACCTTTTATTCCTTTTATTCCCCCATTCATGGTGCTCGCATATGCCGGTAATTTTTTTCTATTACCACCAAGCAACTCAGAAACTGAAAGATCTGTTAATTTTCCAAAAATATCCCAAAGAACTAGATCTAATGCGCCATTCTGACCACCCAGATGGAACATATTAAATTCATTGAATAATTCTTCTCTTAACAGAGGGTTTTTGCCTATAACATATGGTGCTATCCCAGATATATCCACACTCAATGGATAAGTACCTATCACTCCAACATCGGTATAAATATTAGTTACAAAAGTACCACCTTTAAGTTTATTCCCAGGATTATAAACAGGTGTAATAGTGCGAGCATTCTCATCAGGACCAATATCGT
>CAYRIG010000151.1:0-4634 GCA_964424315.1 uncultured Dehalococcoidia bacterium
TATTCCCGAGGCAATAATAGGATCCATCAAAATGGTCCAAAGGTTGGATAAGGAATACAGTTTATAAATACAAAAGCGGCTCTAAATACAATATGAGCCGCTTTTTTAATATCTGGTATCCCTGGCAGGATTCGAACCTGCGACTTACTGCTTAGAAGGCAGTCGCTCTATCCACTGAGCTACAGGGACATATAATGAATTTTATCAATGCCATCATGTGTGGTCAATCTGAATGCAGTTCATGATAGGTGGTACTTATAAAATGGATATAAAATGTACCTACTTTCAAACTTCGACTATTTTCAATTTGAATGTTTTTTACATTTGGATCTGTCGTGACATATTTTTGTACTATTCGGCCTATTGGTTTTGATAGTAATGCTGATAATAGGAATCCGTTAGTTATATTTAAAATATTTTTTGATTTTTTACCTAATATCTTGCCAAGTAATACAGTAGATACTCCAGTTAAAAGAGCGGCTACAACAAGATTGGTTCCACAAAATTGAGAAATTGATATTTCATAAACACCAGACTTCATTAATTTAAGTCCATGGTTTGCTGCTGAAACAATTTCATCTTTGTTAGATTTCGAATAGATTAAAAATCCAGATGGAATAGCAAATCCAAGTACTGCCGATTTCACCTTTTGTTCAGTTAAGATAGATACAGTTGCATGTTCAATGGCGTGATTACGACGAACATTTAGAGTTAATTTATATATTTGATCAAAGAAGGTGTTTTCAAACATTGTTAGGTAGGGTAGGGCAAATAGAGGCCTGTTTTCTTAGTTTTTATGGGGTTTTCTACATATTAACCAGTTGATGGCCTTAAATTTCCGTATGGATTATATTTTGCTGTCGATTATATAGCGAAACAACTCTAACAGGTGAATTATATAGAGTCAATCAATTACTTAGATATGGATCAGATATAATGACCACAAACACAACGTAAAATTCACGTTTACATGGTTTTGAAAAAGGGTTGAAAATAGATGAATATAATGAATAAATTAGAAAAGTTTTAGAAAAGAACTGAAAATAGATTGACATAAAACCTAGACCATGATTAGTATTTATATAACGCGAAACTCAAGGAGGAGTCTAATGCGTAGGAAAACAAAGAAAATGCAGTCTGTGGAACAAAGATTCAAGCAGCCGCTTGAAAAAATGTTACCGCCGTTAGTCACTGAAATAGGTCTTTCAGCGACAGCTGATAGACTTGGCGTAAGTAAGGCCACACTAGGATATTGGTTATTGAAATTAAGAATAGATGTCCAGAGGGTAGCTTTAGCTCCAGGTGAATCTGTCGAAATTAGAAGAGCTGGTTAATCGAGATTTAATTAGGAAGGGTGTTTGTTACGCCCTTCCTTTTCTTGTTGTTAACCATCAATGTCTTTTTGCTTGTAACTCAAAGCTCTGCTAGCTTCACGGTTACGCTCTCTTTCAATTATACTTCTGCGCTTGTCGTATAATTTCTTACCTTTACCAACACCTAACTGGACTTTTGCTCGATTACTCTTGAGGTATATCTTTATTGGTACCAAGGTGAAACCTCGCTCGTCCAGCTGTGAAATCAATTTTGAAATTTGGACTTTTTTCAGTAATAATTTTCTTGATCTCTTGGGTTCATGGTTTGTTCCTGGTCGTGCATTAGAATATTGACCTATATGAGCGTTAATCAAATAGATTTCTCCACTTATGTTCCTGGCATATGCATCACTGAGATTAGCTCTTCCTTCACGCATTGCTTTGATTTCAGTTCCGAAAAGCATTATCCCAGCTTCCAATGTTTCAGATATTTCGTAGTCGAACCGTGCTCGTTTGTTGATAGCAAATGTTTTGGAAGATGGTTTCATAGGTGATTCACCCACCATTTGATGTTTGTTTTATACCAGTCAACAGTTCTAATTCTTCAATAGCTCTTTTATATTGCAAGATATCTGCTTGTTTAGCATCTCTATGCGTAATTTCTATATCGGGCGGTAATCCTTGTCCAGCAATCTTTCTACCCAATGGTGTATACCAATGTGCAATAGTAAGATAAACTCCTCCCCCATTGCTTAATTTCCGTAGCATGTTCACGCTTCCTTTACCGAATGTGGTAGTGCCAATTACTTTAGCCCTTTTGTGGTCTTGTAATGCTCCAATCAATACTTCTGTGGCACTTGCACTACCAGCATTTGCTATAACTACCATAGGTACATCTTTTGCTAATCCTCCAGGTTTTACGGCATGTTCCTGTCTCCTTCCTTTGCCATCCTGAAGATAAAACACTAGCCCTTCATCTAGGAATTCACTAGCTATATCTACTGTTGCGCCAAGGACTCCTCCAGAGTTGCCACGTACATCCAATATTATTCCTTTCGCTCCACCGTCAATGACTGTGCTTATTGTTTTAGTTAGTATCTGTGGTGTATTTGGGTAGAATGTAGTTAATCTAATATGGGCGAATGTTTCTTTGGGGTCTGTCCTCAGTACTACGCTAGGAAGAGTTATGTCGTCTCTAATGAGAGATATTTCTATAGGTGTTGGGTCTAAAATATGTTTAATCAATAATCTAACGGTACTTCCTTTTGGACCTCGTATTTTATTTACGGCTTCGAGCAATCCAATACCCTTAAGACTTTCTCCATCCACTTCTAATACTACGTCACCAGCTTTTATACCTGCCCCTTCGGCTGGACTACCTTCAATAGGGGAAACAATGATTATCTTACCTTCGGCGTTGATGTTGACATGAGCTCCTATCCCACCGAATTCACCTCTGAATATGTCAGAAAATTGAGCTTCTAAGTATTCTTTATCAACGTAACTTGTTTGTCTATCACCAAGTGCACTCAGTAATCCACGTACAGCAAATTCGGGTAGTTTGTTATCCTTTACCTTCTCTTGGTCTACGTATTCATTATTTAGAATAGTCCAGGCTTCCCATATAATCTTAAGATCATCCGGAACCTCTTGTGGAATAGTTTCAGAAATAGCTGGTGATGCAGTAGGGAATGTTTGTTCAACAAAAACATTTTCAGAATCTGGTTGAATTGACTCTGAATTAGTACTGTCTAGAAAGCTACATCCTGTAACTAAAAATAATGTCACTAATATAATTGATAGGTTTTTTTGTATACGAATGTTCATGAGTTGCTGCGAATCCTTCAATAAGAGGTCTGCACATTCTATTTTAACATGTTATATAAGCAAAGTCCCATCTGGCTTGTTGTTTTCAAATCTTTTCAATGATTAGATTGTTGTATATAATAAGAGTCGTATATTGTGAAAATATATGAAAACATAGTTGACTGTTTTCGGGCACTGGGTTATGCTTGTGTGCAAAACGATTATGCCTTTTTGTCTGAGGGGTTGTGATGACTAATATTATTGAACTTCGTGGTGGTAATAATAGAAAAAGAAGTAGAATCGTGCGGCCTTACCCACTAAATGCTTTGAAAGAATCCCGTGAATTAGTTGAAACAATATACGAAGTAAATTCTGGATTGCCTGTTAATAGAATTATGCTTGCTGAAGCCATTGGTATAGCTCCTTCAAGTAGTGCTTATACAACTCTTCTGAATTCTTGTTCCAAATTTGGTTTGACAAATGGGAATTATAGAAGCTCAAAAATAGAATTAACTGAATTTGGAAGTGAGTTTGTGCAAAACATGGCTGCTTCCAATTTTCGATTTTTGTTAAAACAGGCAGCTAGTAAACCGGAAGTGTTCAAGCAATTTTATTCCTATTATGAAAACAAAAAAATACCACCTGATAATATAGCTGAAGAATATATAAAATCAGATTTAAAAGTGAACAGTGAATTAAGTTCAGAATGCTTAAACTTGATTAAAAAGAATGGGCTTTATGCGGGGTTTATTAAAGAAATTAAAGGTTCTTTGTATATAGAACCAGAAGAATCTGAATTTCAACCAACTCCTCCTAAGCATACTGAAAATGCTACTGTCGGCCCTCGAATATCAAGTGCATCAGCTGGCACTGTTATATATGAATTGCCTGATAAGAAACCAGGAAAGTTGCTTTTCGGATATTTTGGTGCTGAAAATATGTCAGATTATCTTAAGGAGATGTTTGATGAACTTGGAATCGAGTTTGAAGATAAGGAATTAGTGTATCCTGATCCATCTATAAATCCAAGTGGGATTTTCACTCAAGAATTGGGTGAAGAATTTGATGTATTTATTATGCTTATAGGAGAGTCTTCATATGCAAGAGTGTCTGGAGGTAGAGAAACTTCGGTATATGATATGACGATTATTAACCATGCTTTAGCCAATGGTTTATTCAATGAGAGGATAATATCAGTTTTGGATAATAAGATTGAATTTCCCAATACCTCAGGTAGGGTTATAAATTACGAAGCTAACAGCCAGGAGTCGATAATTTTGCCGCTAATGGCTGAGCTAAAGGATATTGGATTCTTGGATATAAACACAAAAACACTTAACAGGCGTTAGGAGATAAATACTTAGTATAAAACTCGATTGCATGTATGTCATATTGCAACTTGACATAATATAGAAACTGCGAAGTTTGAAATAATCTAAATAACGGACATACAGTCTCAATGTATAGAAAATGGTTGCTGTAAAACAAAATATGAGTATTCGCTAAAAATAAGGG
>CAYRIG010000152.1:0-4612 GCA_964424315.1 uncultured Dehalococcoidia bacterium
CTTCTAATCTATCATTTATCGGATCCATTAATTCAACGTCTGCTAAGCTACGTGATGGACCACTGCCTGCAATAAGAATGACTGAACCATCAGGCTGAACTATAGAAATATGTTTATGTCTTTGTCTGGACATATCTTCATACATCTCCCAAGTTCCTGATTCCGAATCAAATATTTCAGATGTGAATGCGGGAGCATAATTTTCATCTCTTCCACCCGTGACCAGCACCCTACCATCTTTTAACAATACTGCACTATGCTCAGCTCTTGGAAAATTCATTTCTGAACTTTTTGACCACTCGCCTGTAATGGGATCATAAATTTCAACTGATTTTAAAACTTTAAACCTTTTTCCAAAACCACCTGCAACCAAAACCTTACCGTCTGAAAGTTTAGTTGCGGTATGCCAATGCCTGCCTTCGTTAATATTGCCTGGTTCGGTCGCAAGTTTTTGAGAACCACCAAAATAAGACCCAATGGAACAATTTACGATCGCCGTCATTGAAAAAACCAGCATGAACAAAATGATTGTTCTTCTCAAACTATCCTCCTACTTAATCAAGCATAATAAACCTCGGGAAACATCTTTCAAATGATTCCAGTTTATAAGTTCAATTACCATCTCCTAATTTACACTTGTTTGTGTATCTGTTTTAACAGGTGCGGATTCAACTCTAGCATCAGGATAATATGTGGTCAACAACGCCATGGTAGTGAAAGAAGATATTAACACATTTAGAATACTTGAAAAAATCTATTATGAAGGTTATCGTAGAATCAATCTTAAAGGTAAACTTACATAACAATAAATGAGTTTCGAATTAATTATTAACGCTATAAAACTCCCCGAAACATTCGTTCCGGCATTTGCTTTCATATCTTTTTTTATATTGTGGATATTGATTCCATCCAAATCCAACGAAAAAGATTTCGGAAGCAAAATCAGACACAAATTGTTTAAAAAGTAATCTTTAATAGCACATATATTGATAATCAATAAATACTGTTATTAGCTTATATAAATTTGTTTAATACTAGCATCAAAAAAAAGCGGGTGGCTGGCATATTTTTGCTGACGGTTATTTTAATCGTCTTCTTATCTTTTAACAGATTCCCGAAATTAGATGCAGTCGGTGAAGATTTAGAAGCAATTAATGCTCCTGATATCCAATGTTTCCAGGGATTTTGTATAAAACGCGATACAGGAGAAGGATTCGCCAAACAATGGTTAACCTTCTCAGTAACATACCTTAGACTCGTTTCTGTAGGAATGACATTCGCTTTTGTGGTAGCAGGTCTATCAGAATCATTCCTTTTTCCAACTTCAGCAGGAAGAACCTTTCAATCTGGCGGAGTTTTTAAAAGAACCATAACAGGTTTAGCTGCGGGGCCAGTCTTAAATCTTTGCTCTGCCTGTATAGTGCCAATTTCAACCATGTTTAAACGCAAGGGTGGAGGTATAGAGGGTGCAATTTCGATGGTCCAAGGTTCAGCCACGTTAAATATCCCAGCCTTGGCTATGGTATTTTTTGTATTCACCCCATTACTGGGATTTAGTCGATTAATACTAGCACTACTTGGTGGATTAATATTGGGTCCATTAGTTGCATATGTAATAAGAAAATCAACACAATCCGACGAATCAGATGAACCGGATCCATTATTCCTTGAGGTTAACGAAGAATCTAATTGGCAAAATGCTATATCTGAGGGCTTTCGCGATTGGTCAAAAACCTCAATCGGTTATCTAATCCGTATGGGTCCGATGATGATATTAGCTGGATTCGCAAGCGGCTTAATAATTCAATGGCTAAATCCGTCTATAGTAACAAAATTCCTTGGAAATGATATTATCGGGGTTCTTATTGCAGCTACAGTAGGAATATTGATAAATGTTCCACTTTTATTTGAGATTCCGCTGGTCGCTCTACTAATTTTGTTGGGTATGGGTACCGCCCCTGCTGCTGCATTATTGTTCACCGCAGCTGGAGGAGGACCACTTACGTTTTGGGGTTTAAGTAAAGTTATGCCCAAAAAAGGCATTACAACCTTTGCACTAGGGACATGGTCATTAGGCTTAATTGGCGGATTTGCAATACTAATGTTGGGAAATATAATTTGGGAAAAAGCATTACAAAATGTACCGATTGCTAAAAATATACCTTTAGTTTCAAAATTGGCTGGAGAATCGATATTTGTAGAAATAACTGATGAGTCTAATATTAAATTCAATCACCACAATGTTTTAGATCAATTAATTCAAATGGGAGCGGGGACTATAACATTCCATGCAAATGATGATCGTCTGCCTGACATTTATGTTGTAGATTCAGAAGGACCTAACGCACTATATATCAACAATGGTGATGGAACTTTTACTGAAACTGCAAGAAAAGCTGGACTAAACGATACTGGTGGAAGAGGCAACGGTGCCTGCGCTGCTGATTACGATAACGATGGTGATCAAGATATATATGTTACAAATTATGGGAATAGTAAACTTTTTGAAAATAAAGGAAATACCAAATTCAATGATGTATCAGATGAATCCAAAGTTTCTCTATCTGACGCAACAGACTACAGAGCAACTGGTTGCGCTTGGGGTGATTATAACCAAGATGGATTCTTAGACCTGATTGTGCTAAGACATGCACATGAAGGCAATTATTACATGCTCCAAGAATTAGATTTTCAGCCCTGGATACGGCGTTTAGCTTTATTCACCAACAAAGGAAACGGGACTTTTGAAGATTCTACTCAATTTCTTGGTGATATACGCGGTCCAAAAAGAATTTTTGAAGATGACCCATTTGGAAACATATGGGGAACAGGGTTTCAACCAGGGTGGGTCGATTTCGACAACGATGGGGATTTGGATCTTTACGTGGTAAACGATTACGGATTCCATGTACAACCTAACGTCCTTTGGCGAAACGATGGAAAGGAAACCAAAACCAACAATTGGGTATTCACTGACATATCCAAAGAAAGCGGAGTAGATGCGGCTATTTTAGGGATGGGCCTAGCAGTAGGAGATTATGACTTGGACGGACATTTCGATTTTTTCATAACAAACATAGGTAACCAAATGTTATTTCGCAATACTGGAAAAAACCTGATATTTGAAGAAACTACACTCGACGCAGGATTAGAGATGTCTAAACTTAATTACCCCGGAGGTGTAATGGATAGGGTAGCGTGGGCAACTATGTTTTTTGACTATGATAACGATGGCCTAGAAGATTTGTATATAGTGAGTGGTTTTCTAAATCTCCATGAAACTGAAAGAGCCTTTGATGTGCCTGCAGAGATGAGACTACAACCAAATGTATTGATGAGAAATAAAGGTGATTCTACCTTCGAGGATAAATCTGATAAAAGTGGAGCAGACGATAATGGCATTGGACGTGGCGGATTTTATTTGGACCACAATTTAGATGGGTGTTTGGATATATTTATAACTAACCTTGACGGTAAAGCAAAGCTTTTCCAAAACACCTGTAATGATAATAACTGGCTGGTAGTAAATCCTGTAGGTACCATTTCAAATAAAGATGGTGTTGGAACTCGTATAAAAATTACTGCTGATGGAAAAAGTCAAATCAGAGAAATAGCTGCGGGATCTAGTAGTATGGGCCAAAACATGATGGAAGCACATTTTGGCCTAGGAAAGGCTACAAAAATAGACAGTATCACATTGAATTGGCCGAGTGGTATTAAACAAACACTAACAGATATCGATGTTAATCAAGCACTGGAAATAGTAGAAAAACAATAAACCAATCTAAAGTTCAGGTTCAACTGCCCCCTTAAAATATTCTTCTTTAGGACTCCAAACCCTCCACGACATGGGCCATGATTTAATTAATATATGATATTCGCTATTCTTTTGAGGGTCAGGTGCTAACAAAACAAAAATATATGACATTAAAGCTAATACTAGCCCCGGTATCACTAGAATCGGTCTTAGCCACTGTATTTTTATCCATGCTGAACTTGATAGCATCAATAATACCCAGATAGACATCCAAATCAAGTCCAATATCATCAATATCAACATTCCCCAAACAAAAACACAACCCCCTTTCAAAAGGAACCCCAAGGTTCCTTTTAAAACCAATTCAAAAGGCCAAACAACCATAGCAATCGCTGAACAGCAGTGTTTCATCACAAACATTGAAAACAAAGTTAATATATCTGTAGGAGCAAATTTCAGAGCATATCTAAGCCGTGCAGGTATATCTGTAGCATCCCAACGCCATGTCATTAATAAACTCCGATAATATATTATTTATTTCACTATTTAAGCAATTGTGCTAATTCTATCACTTAATTTAAACTTGCAGTTAAATTGTTGTATCAAAATAACTGCAGATTATAAAGGAAAATATAATGGTTACCAAAAAACATAAAGTTGCAATAATAGGTTGCGGTCGAATGGGACAACACTATGCACAAGCATACAGGGCTTACCCTGATACTGAAATCGTAGGTATAGTCGAACATAATCCAGAAAGGCGTACGGCAGTTGGAGAAAGATTTGAAATCCAAAACCTGTATGCAACCACTGAAGAATTGCTGAACGATATTGTACCAGATATAGCAGCCATAA
>CAYRIG010000153.1:0-4600 GCA_964424315.1 uncultured Dehalococcoidia bacterium
TGATTTACTTTGATTTGAGTTTAGGTTATAAATAATATTATCGGAAACTTTTATGACTTCAAAGTCTTAGGGAGTTTATAGAATTGAATTTTAATATAGCAAAGATAATATCGGATCAAAAAGACGATATAATAAAGAATGGGATACAGGGGTACTTGACGGAAAAGGGTGCGTATATATTCGCTATTTTGATAGGAATTGGGTTTTTCTGGTGGTTGTACGGATTAGTAGGTATGTATGCTCTGATCGCTTTGTTTTCTGTTGCAATAATTATTACTATTATTAAAATAGGAATAGTTTTCTTTCTCTAGTTGCAAATGTTGTATGATTATATTAAATGTAATCGCCCTGTAGAGAGAGTAGTAATATTAAGCCCAAAATCGAAATATTAGATGCTGGTTTAATAGATCATAGAGATAGTGCCTTTCCTCAAGCCATTCAATTACCAAATGGTGATTTGCTATGTTCTTTTAATGTTGGTGGAGGTCCCAATGTTTTGGGTGGTACTGATTGGTCAAAGTCAACAGATGGAGGCAAAAATTGGGAATTGCAGGGCACGATTTTACATGAAGATTCGAGACTTAAGTCAACAAATGCGTTGAAACTCTCTTTAAGTGCTGATGGTAAGACCGTATTTGCCTATGGTTCTAGGAACTATAGGGATGCGAAATCAAAATTTGGTGAAGGTAAGAACGAGCCTATTTTTTGTATGTCTGATGATGGTGGTAATAATTGGAGTAATCCCACGGTTATTGACTTGCCGTTTGATTGCCCTTTAGAAATCTCTCATGGGATTCTGCCTTTGCGCTCTGGTAAGCTTTTAGCTCCAGCTGCTCTTTTGACATCTCCAAAAAAACTGGGTGATCAAGTGATCGCTGCTGTTTCTTGTGATGGAGGTAAGAGTTGGTCTGAAATTGTCACATTATTTCAAGATCCAGCAGGACAACACGGATATTTTGAACAAAAGTTAGCTGAAATTTCCCCGGGTAAATTAATAGCCACTTCTTGGACTGTAACGTTGGGAGATGTGGAGGATTTGGAAAACAGTTATGTGATTTCGGATGATGATGGTAGTTCTTGGAGTGTACCAATGAAAACCGGGATACTAGGTCAAACGATGACTCCTGTTCCTTTAAGTTCACATCGGTTTTTGATTTTTTATAATAGGCGATATGGTGCTCAGGGAATTGTTATGAATTTGGTGGAAGTAAGAGATCAAAAATGGGAAGTTGTTTTTGAAGGATTGCTTTATGATCCGATGACTCAAAAAGAAAGACCTAAGGATTTAATTTCAGGAGTTGAAGAATTTTATGGCTTTGAATTTGGTTTCCCAACAGCCATACGCTTATCGGATGGCAATATTCTTGCTACTCATTGGATGAAAAAAGATGGTAGATTTGGAATTATGTGGTCCAAGTTAAGCATCGACTGGTGATGTAAGAATTTTTGGTTTACTAAATGAACTGAAATACTAAGTTATCTGGTTAACATAAATATAGCTGTTGCAGCAAGAAAGATGCCTAGTATTTTGAACATGTTAATTTCTTCACCCAGTAAAATTATTCCCAGTATACTTGCTATAGCAAAACTCATTGAAAAAATGGGTAAAACGATTGATATAGGACCTTTGCTCAATGCAGTATAGTAGCTAGCAATGCTAATGACGAGAGTTACCCCTGCTAATGATAAGAAAACTAAAGGCCAGCCTAGAGGCCATTTTGTGAATAGAGAGCCTTTAAAGAAAGCAATGAAAATGCCTCCGAGTACCAATATCACGTTTGTTAAAATTAATGCTATTTCAGTATTTGAATTTTTTAAGCCGACTTTAAGCAAAACGGCCGTAATTCCGTAAAAAATCATAGCTATTAGTGCCCAAATCAGGTAATTCATATTATTCCTTTTAAAATATGGGTTGGAATTCTAAGGGTATTTTCATTTTATGTTGGGTGAATTCCTGGATATTATTTTTCTTTATAAGGGTTATTTTTTTGTTCCCTAAAGTAATCCAATTATTGTTGTCATTTATACATGAGGCTTGGGTGTCTAATCCTAAAATAGCAATATCATCATTTCGTGAAATATTTACTAAGTTATCCAAATCATCATTGTTTTCGAAATGTGGCACAATAATAGTATTGGGAATTAGATTTAAACCTGGTACTAATTTGTCCAACACCATATATTTGCCCATAACCATTGCACCTGCGCTTGAACCTATTAATATTGAACCAAGAGTCAATGCTTTTTTGATTTCAATAATTGCCTTCGAATTCCGCAAAATTGTATTTAGATATCTAGGATTTCCTCCAGTTAGATATATAATATGCGACTCATTAATTGGTTTTAAAAAACATCTGTCGTTACTTTGATTTTTATTAATCAAATTTAATGCTGAAGCTTTAATACCTATTTTGTTGAAATGTGTTATACCGTTACAGGCTGCTAGATCTGGATTTTCATTTGCGGCTGCAGTAGGTAGAATAAGAACCTTCGGTTCGTTGATAGAAGATAGATTACAAAATTCTCTATCGATTTCGAGGCAATTCTCTTGGAATTCGTTTCCGCCAAATATGCCTATTGATTTGGTTGGCTTCGGCATAGATTTTATTTGCTTTCAAGCCTTTTAAATTATTTTATCTCGACAATCATTTCTATTTCTACAGGGATATCAAATGGCAAATTAGCAAGTCCAACAGCAGACCTTGCATGTTTTCCTTTGTCGCCATAAAGATTTATCATCAATTCAGAAAATCCATTTATAACCTTAGGATGTTGGTTAAAATCGGGTGTAGAATTGACCATCCCCAAGACTTTCACTATTTGATTTAATCTGTCTAAGTCTGATATTGCGGTTTTTAAAGTTGCTAATAGGTTTAAACCTACTAATCGCGCTGCATCATAACCTTCTTCAACGGTTAATGATTCCCCTAATTTACCTTTATATTCTTTTTCTCCAGTCATTACGGGAGGTACATGACCTGAAAGGAAAATCAAATTTCCTGATTTAACAAAGGGCAAATATGCACCAAGGGGTTTAGTTGGAGTAGGTAACTTCATATTAAGTTCTTTTAACTTCTGTTCAACTTTTGACATTATTTCTCCTATGACTATTTGATCGTCAATATATTTGATGGATTTTCTGTGATGATTTTATTAATTATTTCGGGAGTTATTCCAGATTTAGCCATCCTTGGTAATATGTTTTCTATGATGTGACCATACCCATGTCCTCCATAGGCTGTAGTTCGGTGTTTAGAAAATATGTCATGTGCTATGACTATGTTATTTTCGTATCCTAGATCAATTAATTTTGATATGTAGTTGATGCGTTGGGAATCATTGACCATATCTATTTCATCGGATAGGGGATAATAAGAAACTTCCCATCCAAATAAATCATATTCCAAATAACATCCAGATTTAGCAAGTTTATCTACTATCTTTATATCCTGTATTGTACGTTCTATATGACCTATTATTACCCTAGATACATCTGCGCCGGTTTTAGATAAAATATCAAGGACCTCAAATGGACTATCTTGGTTTCTTCCTGGGTGTATTAAAATTGAAGCACCAGTTTGCTTTTGTGCTTTCGCAGCCGCTTGCAAGACTTTAGATTCATTGTCTGTCAAAGGCCATGAGCAACCGATTTCACCAATAATACCGGCTTTTATACCCGTAGTGCCGATTCCTGTTTGAACTTCAGTTATAATTTGTTCTTCCAACTGAGATATAGTTTTGTCGGTCATGTTTTCTGGGTGGACAGCATCAACGTAGTAACCTGCACCGGTTATGATATTAACATCTGTCAAACGAGATATTTTCGCTAAAGCTTGAGGATCTCGCCCAATGCCTAACGTCGTAGCTTCTACGATGCTATTACCTCCAACTGCTTTATATTTCAAAATTTCATTGACGGCTAACGATTCATCATTCAGTTCCAAATTGTCTATGTTTCGAAATGGATCATATTTGATCCATCCTAGATTATCTAGTCTCAGAGGTTGATTAGCTTTAAACTGTTCACTAGCTTCATCTGGTTTTGTAAACATACACACAAAGTCGATAAAAATGTGTTCATGGGTACTTGTTTTACCAAGTTCTGAAGGTTCGATAGTTCCTGTAACTGTTTGTATTTTTCCGACTTGATCTTTATTTGACATAATTTCACACCTTATTATTAGAAGCAAAAGATTATCTTTGTTGTATCTAATAGTCAATAATAATTATGGTTATTGAAAGAAATTATATCTTAAAATGTAATTATGGATTTAACAGAGAGGTGGTTAAATGATAATTGATGTACATACGCATACTCCGAGTCATTATAAAACTGTTGATCAGGAAGCAGAAGAATATGACACAAAAATGAGACCAGATAGACCTATTAAAATGACCAATAGTGTTAATGAGTATTTACAAGATATGGCCCCTGTAAATGTAGCCATTGTTTTTGGCATAGCTATGAGCAGGAGCTCTGGGGGGCGGCGCCATGTTAAACGAAAGAAAACCAAGCAGTTGGGGAGGATTCCGGATGTGACGCGCACAGATCACGCCAATCTCACAAGACTCGATTTTTTCATATTTGTTGAGCGACGTC
>CAYRIG010000154.1:0-2310 GCA_964424315.1 uncultured Dehalococcoidia bacterium
TGGAAGAGATGATGGAAGACATGATGGAATCTATGGACTTTGACATGGAAGACATGATGGAAAACATGGATCAAATGAATTGTGAGTCTATAAGAGATGAATTGCAACGAATGGCTTGTGAAATGTCACAACAGATAGGCTTGGATACAGATCAATCAGAAGTGGATGGGTGCGATGCTGAAACCGACATGATGAAACGTATGATGTGTAAGATGACTGAATCTATGGACATGGAAGAGATGATCGAATCTATGGACATGTCCGAATCGAAGGACTCCGGTCAACAGGATGCTCAGCCAACTATCGATCCGGCTAACCCGCCTAAAGTCGCAACTCATAATTTTATCGATCTTGAACCATTCATTCGGATTACTAAAATCCGAGCAGTATATGGACACAACTATAATTATGGCTCACCTGAATACGATCCTACAGGTACGTCTTGTTCGAGTATGAAGCATTACTTTGACGCATATACCTCGGATCAGAGATGGGGAGGGGATTTTGGCTCTTATGATACTCGTGGCATTGTCAAATTTTATTCTCCTGTAGACGGTGATCTATATCAAATAATTACTAATGAAATCGAACAAGGTACAGAATACCAGTTTTATATAAGCCCGACGGGATATCAAAATCTAATGTTTACTTTTCATCACGTGGATTTACTCGAAGAATTTATTAATGGAGGCAGTGTGACAGCTGGACAGCACATTGGCTATATCATTCGCCCAAACGGTCAGGGTGAAATAGCCACAATGATAAGTGGTGGAGGTATAACTGACTACATATCGTTTTTTGATGTTATGTCTGATGAAGTATTTGCCGAATACCAAGCGCGGGGTATTATGAGCCGTGCTCAGATGACTATCTCAAAAGAAGAGAGAGCTGCTAACCCCATCCCTTGCACTATGGGCGATGGCATGGGAGGTAAATTTTATTCCCCCTCTGGAGACGTAGAAGCTTTTAATCTGTGGCAAGATGGACCAGATAACTGGGTTGAATTAACAAATTGAATAACCCAATTATTCAAAATTATGCTCTGTCTAGAAGCGCCTATTTTTTGTAAGGTTTGTTTTGGAGTATATGCAACCAAAAATAATACTTTCAAACCAGAAACTATTGGACCAAGTAGTGGATTAGTAAAGATCGAATTAGTCCACCTAGAAGACGATTCGATTAACTTGGGAACTTTGCTCGTTGAACATCAAGGAGATTCTCTGATCAAAGCGGAGGTTTTCCCATATAAAAAACCTTATCAGGTTGATGGGTTTACAAATTCTCATCGTTTGTACACGAGGTAACAAGGGAATTGTCTAAGGACGAATGAAAGGTTATTGATGGTGTGCTTAATATTAAGCCACAAAGAGGAATTGTAATACCTAAGATAATCTAGAGGTAAATATGAATTATCAACATATTGGTATTGCCCGGAACAAGAATCAGTAGGTTGTACTAAATCTATTAGCACGATCTCACCTGATGCAAAACTGATTGCTATGGATATTCCCACAAAAGAGGCTGGGGTAATACTGGTGCAATTAATCGAACCGAGGTTGCTGAAGGTTGAGGTGTTTCCTGATAAGAACCCTTCCGATGTTGATGGATTCACTGAAGACGCAAAACTTTATGAGCGATAGTGTTGCTAAAACAGAAACCTCATAGGAGGTAAATTTAGTTACAATATTTTCATTGAGAAAGCAAATAGTAATAACTGTTTTTCAACAAGTCTAATGATTTTTTAATAATAAGGAGATACAAATGAATATCTTTGACAAATTCAAACTAGAAGGCAAAACCTTATTTATTAGTGGTGGGAGTAGAGGATTAGGAAGATCTATGGTTTTAGCAATTGCTGATGCTGGAGCGGATGTAATATTAACAGGAAGAGACAAAGACAGTTTAGAAAAAACTGCATCTGAAGTAAACAAATTAGGAAAGAATGCATATCCAATACAAGCTGATATGAGCAATCCTGAAGAATGCGAAGAAGCATGTGCTCAAGCATTAAAAATAGACCCCCATATTAACATCTTAATTAATAATATTGGAGGAAGGGTTGAAAATATCCCAACAGAGGAAATGTCTATAAAAACTTGGAATAAATATATGGACCTTAATTTAACACATGCAGTAGTTTGTACAAAATTGATCGGCGGAAATATGTTAAAAAAAGGTAACGGTGGAAGAATAATCAATATTTCTTCTATTCATGCATTTCAGTCAATTAGAGGATTAAACGGTAGGCACTATGAAACAGCAAAAGCTGCTTTAGTGCAATTCACAAAAGCAACAGCTATAGATTGGGCA
>CAYRIG010000154.1:2320-4529 GCA_964424315.1 uncultured Dehalococcoidia bacterium
GCACCTTACGGTATTACAGTAAATTGCATTTGTCCAGGAATATTTATGACAGAACCAAATCTAAAATGGGCAAAAAAAGAACCTGAAGCAATGAAAAATTTCCTATCCAAAATTCCTGTACAAACTACTGGAGAACCAGACGACTTGGGTCCTCTTGCAGTATATATATCAAGTGATTCTGCCAAATATATGACTGGATCAGTAATTGTTATAGATGGAGGGCAAACATGCTAGGATTACTTTCTGCTCGGCCTGGGCTCGAACCAGGGGAATATAAACTCATTATGGTATTTCTTCACTACTCGCTAAAAGGTGACCTCATAGGAGGTAAATATGAAATATCTAACATTGCGAATAACCAAAAGCTATTTAATTCGTTTAAAACAGTATGTGTGGAATAACTGGATATGTAGGCAACAAAAATGCTTCGATAATATTGATTGAATCTATGAAGAAGTTGGAGTACAGGGGATATGACAGTGCGGGTGTTTCTTTTCTAGATTCCAAAGGTGCATTAAATATTTATAAGTCTACGGGCACGGTAAATAATTTAAATAAGAGTTTAGATAAATGTAAACCAAATAGTAATGCAGGTATTGGGCATACTAGGTGGGCAACGCATGGTGAGCCAAATAATATTAATGCACATCCACATTCTGACTGTACAGGCTTTGTTAGCGTTGTCCATAATGGGATAATCGAAAACTATAAAAACCTCCGTAATGTATTAGAAAACTTAGGCCACAAATTTGCATCTCAAACCGATAGCGAATGCATATCACACTTAATAGAGGATTATTTACATAAGACTAATGATATTGAAAAGGCAATAATAAACACTGCAAATAAAATTAAAGGCAATAATGCTGTATTACTAATTGCTACTCATTATCCAGACAATCTTTTTTGCTTCCAGATTGGCGACATTTCCAGCTTAACGATAGCTCAAGGAAATAATGAAATGTTTGTATCTAGTGATATCGTAGCAATACCTTCACATGTAACAAAGGTTACTTATTTATCTAACAATGAGTTAGCAGTTATTTCGTCTAATCATATTCAGTATAAAGATTTCGCAGGAACAGAGATAGCAAAACCCAACATCAACGTAGACATAGATACAGATACGCCTTCTAAAGGGAATTTTGATCATTTTATGTTGAAAGAAATTTATGATCAGCCACAATCAATAATCAATATAATTAACTCCAAAGTTTCATTTACTGACAGTAAAATCAAATTCGACGATATCCCCTTTACAAGCAATCAAATTCGTCAATTTTCTAGAATTGTATTGATAGGCATGGGAACTAGTATGCATGCAGCGATGGTGGCAAAATATTGGTTTGAATTAATCTGTAAGATACCTACCGAAGTCGATAATTCTTCAGAATTTAGATATCGAAATGTAACTTTAGATGAACAAACTCTAATCATCTCAATATCGCAATCTGGAGAGACGGCCGATACCGTAGCTGCAATGAAGAATTCTAAAGCATTTGGTTCCAAACAAATCACATTATCAAATTTTCAGTATTCACAGACTAGTCGAATTGCTGACTACACAATTGAATTAAAGGCAGGACTAGAAATTGGAGTTGCTTCTACAAAAACTTTTATTTCCTCATTGAGTAATTTATTTTTATTAGCATTATTTTTTGCTGCCAAACGGAAGACACTTACAAATACGGAAATTCATAGTCAATTAAGTGAATTAAACACAATACCTATGAAAATTGATTCTATGCTCAATAATCGAAACCAATATAAGCGTATTTCACATAAGTATTCAACCAAGTCAAACTTTATCTATCTTGGACGCGGTTTAAATTATCCTTTAGCAATGGAAGGAGCATTGAAATTAAAAGAGGTGAGTTATATACATGCTGAAGGATATCCTGCAGGCGAAATGAAACACGGGCCAATAGCTTTAATTGATCATAATATGCCTGTGGTAACTCTGATCCCGAAAGACAACATGATGGATAAAATGCTAATAACTCTTAACGAGGTAAAGGCTCGAAAAGGTCAAGTCATAGCAATAACTACCGAAAGTGAACGTTATATAGAAACTTTGGCAGACGATGTTATATATATACCAAAGACATCAGATGAGCTTAATCCAATTATCATCTCAGTACCAATGCAACTTCTTTCATATTACATAGCCTTAGAAAATAATTTGAACATAGATATGCCCCGTAACTTA
>CAYRIG010000155.1:0-614 GCA_964424315.1 uncultured Dehalococcoidia bacterium
ATCCAAATGCACCAGGGTCTATAGAAGACAAAATTACCTGGATTGATTTCGCCAATGGAACTTGGGATTTTCTGCAAAAATTATGGCTTCCTAAAGGAACATTTAGCCCTGAAACTGGAATTTATACTGAAACGCTATCCTTAGAAGAACGGCAAATAAATATAAACAATCTGCCAGTGGATGGAAAAATTGGCGATTGGCCTATGACTAAATATCCAATACTTACCGAGATAGATCAAAATCCTGGGATTCCAAGTTTAAGCAATTCTTCATTCATCTATTCTATTAACCCATCTGAGACTTCATCTCCGACCTGCGTTTCGTTGAGTGCAATAGGTGTGACGAAGAATGGTGTGGTTATTTATAACGCAGCGGATGCGCGTGGGAATGATGCGGCGGCACACGAAATTGTAGATGTCTTCGGCGGCCACCCCGCTAGAACTAATTACCATTACCATTTCATCCCAGAACGACTAGATGACGAATCTTTGAGTGACGGACATTCCGGTATAGTGGGCTACATAAATGATGGGTTTCCCATTTATGGTTACAGAGGTGAAAATGGAGTTGAAATGTCTAATAATGATTTGGATTTATGCCACGGGCATAAACAT
>CAYRIG010000155.1:624-4524 GCA_964424315.1 uncultured Dehalococcoidia bacterium
CTATACAATTGGTTGTTACATGGGGACACCAGATTTAAGTTTGTCGGTTCAATCTAGAGGAATTCAGAAGAGCTCACAACCAAGAGGACAACAAGTCTCATCAACTGCAAGCCAACAAATGCAAGTAGCCACGGGAGACACTAAAACTTCTACACATAATGCACTGGATTCAAAAACAAAAGATGAGTTTGGACAAAAAAAGGTAGCTGTAGAGGAAAGAAAAACTGCTCATTCATCTATTAAGGAAGATGTTGATATAAGTAATAATGATTCTATTGAATTAACTTTGTCCAATAACGAATCTCCTGTAATAACACTCGATTTACTTAAAGGTAAAACTGTGTGGAGACCATTAAATAGTTATTCTTGGAATGAAATCCTAGATGATGCAACAATTCCTGTTGAATCTGAAATCCGGACTTTAATTTCATCTGAAAATGTAATCAATTTTAAAGATGGAAGTCGAATAAAAATGATGCCCGAATCTCACATATCTATTAAAAATCATAATTTGAAAAATGTAACATCTGTGTACGCACAAAAACTTGTCGAGGTAGATTTAAAAGAGGGTTATCTGCTTTTTGACATAATTCCTAGTAACAGATCAGATTATATATGGCAGTTCGTAAGCCGATTTGGTTCTCTTGGTATACACGGTACTAAGGGTGAAATTAGGGCAAGAGATAAAATCAGTGCATCAATATTTGTAGGCTCTGGCACCTTGACTCAAATAGGTAAACAGGAAAATAATTCTTTACCTCAACTAAACATTGCAAAACTTGAGACAGGTTCTCAATTTAGTGGACAAATAGAAAATCCTGTAAATATATCTGAGGATTTAGCAAACATAGTAAGGATATTTACTTTGAATGCTCCGGAATTAATTGGTGATTTTTCTGATAACAAATCTTTATCTTTAATAGATAGAAAAAATTTAACAAATATCAATGAAGAAAAGGATTCAAGTGATTCTGATCTAATTGATATTTCTGCCATCACTTCAATCGGTACGTTGTTGAGTGAAACCATTAACGTTGTTGAAGAAGATTTTACTCTCACTACAGCCGTTGTTGGTTTTGAGGGCATACCATTTGATGATAAAAGTGAATCACAACAAATAGCTTTGGATTTTGAAAAAAAATTTTCTCCAAATAAACCTTTGATTGGATACAATTCTAATGGTATGCCAGTTGTCGAAAAAATATTACAGGTTGTATACAACACTGGAGGTTACCCAATTGGCGAGATAGTAAATGTTGTTGCGTTAGATGAAAAAAGTGAAGAAAGTACAAAAAAAAATGTGCCTGGAATCTTTTATGTGGAAGATATACAAAATAATAAATATAAAAAATCAACAGCATACGATTTGTTTGAGTATGGGAAGGTAGAAGAATTCACTGATTCATTGAATTCAAAACCTATCATACCTTTTATTATTCCTGACTTTAATGGCGATTTGTCATATACGGTAATGCAATACGACGATTTTGGTAATGTAGTTTCTTTTGAACCATTAACCAATAAGCATTCAAATAAATTTGGTGATTTGATTAAACCCCATAATAGTTATGTAGAAACAGATATAACAGGAAAAGTACTAAATCGGAAAGCACTTACAATTATGATTGCAGATACTGAATTTACTATTCCGCCAGCTATCGCTAATTATGAATCTAAGCAGTTAATACAGCAACTTCCTTCTATTTTAATTGATGAACAAGGAGATGTTTCGGGTTTCACAGCTGGATATTTAAAAGAAGTTGAAAGTTTTGTTTGCGATTGTGAAGAAGCAACTAATAAATCAATCGAGTATGTTTCGGTTGATAAATTAAACGAGAAAATCTCAGTTCCTAAACTATTATTGAGCCAAGGCCAAGATAATATTGTTACATCTGATCAAATGCTTCCTATTGAAGTGGTTAGGGATGTAGATGGTTCAGAAATAGGAAGAAGGCCATCCGGTCAAATTATGTGTTTAACATCGACATGTTTCGATTCAGTACTTCATAATGAAAAATTAAAAGGAATATATGAAGAACCTATATTGTTAGCCTTGGAAACCGAGCCTGAAGTTGTTGTAGCTGTGGAAATTAAAAATAAGATTTTATATAACTCTGATGGAGTTATATTAGGAATCATCCTCCCCAAATTATCCAAATCTAATGATGAACAGTTGTTTGATGGCTTTTCTGATGGTTCGGTGAAGTCTTTAAGTTCTGATGACTTATTGAATCAAAACATAAGTATGGATTCTGAAGGTCCATATTTGGATGTTTTTGATAAATCAGGGAATTCAATCGGGGAAATTGGACTTGAACTTGAAGAAGATGAAATAATTTTATCGAAATCTAGAGGTCAAATTGATGATACGCAGCCCCGAATAATGACAGAACCTGAATCGGTTAAAATATCCTCAAACATGGAAACAAAAAATTATGGAATACAAAACAGTTCTGATGACTCAAATATATTGGATGTCGTGGATCTACCAAAAGATAATCAACAAAATTCATATTTTGTAATATCACATATCCGGCCACCGATTGGAAATCAAACAGAGAGACAGAAAAACCAGCAAATTAGCGATGATGTTTCTAATTCACAAGAGTCACTATCAAAGTCACAGCCAATTGCGGGTAAACCAAAAGATAAATATTCTTGTAATATAAATTCAGATGGTTTTTGTATTTTCACTGGAATTCCACATAATACTGGCTTGAGTCCTAATACTGAAAATATAGTAGATAACAATGGCAACATTCTTTTTAATATTAATGAATCTGTTGTAGTAAATTCATCAGGTGAAATTCTTAAAGCCAAAGGTACTCCTGCTTTTGATGGAGACGATTTAATTCAGCATTCTCAAGATGGAATGACGGATGATGAGAAAGCTTTTTATAGAGTTATGGCTATAATGTTTCCGATACGTAATGTTCTCATGTACGATATTGCCGATACGAATGTTACCAAATGGAACGAATTAGTAGAAGAACTCAGAATAAACGGAATAAAGGATAATACATATATAGGAGGTCCTACGCCCAAGGATAATTATTACAGTAGACAAGACATCTTTAATTTAGCGAAAAACCCAAATGGTAGAGATATTCATCATGATGTAATGAAATTTCTTGAAGAATCAGGCATTTATCTTCTCTGTCAGCTTACAAGTAACAATTTCAATCAAATGCTTAAAGATACTCATCCAGAAAATCACGATCCTTGCAATAAATCTAGTACAGAAATAGAGACAGCAGAAGATTCAATAAACCGAAGTGGGATTGGCTCACCGGTTGCTGGAGATAAACTCCAATTAGGAAATGAATTCCTGCGGAATGTATGGATGTGTGATGAAGTGGAACCAATTTTAGTAGATGACTATACAACAACCAATTACGATGCTCATCAATGCAAAGTAAATATAGAATTTACGGAAAAAGATGTGGTGATAAAAACTAAAGGTATACCTAATCATGATTTTGAATCTATGACAGGTTGTTGCGCTAGAGAGCAAGATAAAGTGTATAAAATACCTATCGTCCCTCAAGAAGATATTGACGGAGAATATACAGATGTACCGTTAAGAGGACCTATAGCATTTACGGTAACGGGAGTAGCGATATATGGTCCTGAAGATGGTCCTGGAGGTGACGCTGTAGCCTTGGATAATGGTTATTATGTAGAAACGCGGCAACAGATAGAGTTGGGATTATGTGGAGGACATTCAGGACCTGGTGGAGAATATCATTATCATTGGGATGCAAACTGTATACATTGGCATCCTGAAGGTGAAGAACAATCCCAAGGTGGGGGAGGGGTTTTGGAAAGAGGGTGTTTGGTGGGGTGGGGGGGGGGGGGGTGGTGGGGGTGGGGGGGGGGGGGGGGGGGGGGGGGGGGGGG
>CAYRIG010000156.1:0-1881 GCA_964424315.1 uncultured Dehalococcoidia bacterium
CGGTAATACCCCGTCTGCTCATTTAAGATCCAAAACAAAGGTGGTAGCCGATAATGAAACACCTCCTGTTTGGGGTTTTGATGGCTCTAGTACGCAACAAGCAGAAGGAGAGAGTTCTGATGTGGTCCTAAATCCAGTATTGACGGTACCGGACCCTATACGCGGTGGAGATAATGTAATTGTAATGAACGAAACGCTTTTACCCGATATGACTCCACATCCAAGTAACACTCGAGCAGCATGTGTTGCATCATCTGATAAATACAATAACTACGACACATGGTTCGGAATCGAACAAGAGTATACCTTTTTCGATGGTAGCGCTCCTTTAGGGTGGCCAGAAGGAGGATTCCCTGCTCCTCAAGGTGACTATTATTGCGCTGTTGGTTCAGACGTGATTTTCGGAAGAGATATCGTAGAAGAACATATGGATGCATGTATAGAAGCTGGATTACATATAGCTGGAATAAATGCTGAAGTAATGCCAGGTCAATGGGAATTCCAAATCGGACCAGTTGCAGCTCCACAAGTAGCAGATGAATTATGGATTGCACGATGGCTATTATCTAGAATAGCAGAAAATTATGGAGTGACCGTTTCGCTGGCACCTAAACCAGTAGAGGGAGACTGGAATGGAGCAGGCGCCCACACTAATTTCTCTACCAACCAGATGAGAGAAAATTATGATGCATGTATCGCTGCAGCCGAAGCTTTGGGTACGAAAACCAAAGAACATATTGCTGTATACGGAGCAGGAATTGAAGATAGGTTAACTGGCTTACATGAGACAGCAAGTTACAAGGACTTTTCTTATGGTGTGTCAGACAGAGGTGCTTCTATAAGAATACCTTGGCAAGTTGCAAGAGACAAAAAAGGTTATATAGAGGACCGCAGACCTAATGCTAATGTTGATCCTTACCTATCAACTAGAATGATTATTGATACTGTGTGCGGAACTGCAAGCAAGTAATCGAATAACACTTATATAACTCGTGTTTACCAACTAAGCTGTCTTATTTATCTAAAAATAAGATAGCTTAGTTTCTGTTCAAGTGTTTCTTGAGATATTGTTTTAGTTCAGATGGGAAATCAGCATCTAAAATCCAGCTAATATATTCAGAGTCCGTTTCTTCCACTTTGGAAATCAATTCGCCCCTGTATTTTCCAAATCCAAAAACCACCCCATTTTCAACAGTTATAATTTTCCCTTCTTCATCTATCCAATTAGGTTGTTTAACACTAAAAAACTTATTTATCCCTTTTATATTATCGGGTAACTGAGGATAATACTTAATTTGTGCATCAAGAATTTCCATGGTTGCCTCTACATCAACTTTCGAACTGTGTGCCCCGATTAATTCTTTGCCACAATATTTTTTATAGGCAGCTGACAAATCTCTTGGACGTTCCAAAGGTTCCATCGTATGAAAAATCAACATTGAATCAACTATGTCATGCAACCCAATATCAAAATCAATACCCATTCTTTTGAATTCATTTATCATGAGAGGCACATCAAACCTTTTGACATTGTAACCTCCAATATCACAACCAGAAAAAAAATCATTCAAAGATTTACCATATCCTCCAAATTTGGGTTTATCTTTTATATCTTCATCAGATATACCATGAATTCTCGTCGCTGCTAACGGTATAGATACCCCAGGATTCAACATTTCGCTTTTTATTTCATTACCACCGTCAGGATAAATCTTAAGCGTTGTAAATTCTACTATTCTATCAATTTCGACGTCTAGACCGGTTGTTTCAAAATCGACAATTATGAGAGGCCTATTCAAGTTAATATTATTCATACATAAATAATCCATTAAGAAACCAATATCAGCTAAACCAACTGATTAGAAGGTTGAATATTAAACC
>CAYRIG010000156.1:1891-4465 GCA_964424315.1 uncultured Dehalococcoidia bacterium
CTGGAACAATTGAAAGTATTCCTCCAATCCAATCGATATCTTGCACTTTTAAATTAATCTTGATTGCTGATATCAATATCCATGCCATCCCTATACCGAACAGTATGGGGCCCAATGGAACATTTTCATTATATGGATTTTTTATAAACATCAGTAAAGCACCCGGCAAGTAACATATTCCCAACGCTCTCATAATCAATTTAAAATCAGCTCCGCTACCTAAAAACTTGGAAGCAAACAGATAAACAGAACCTGACCATAAAATCCAACCTACTAAAGTTGTTATTGTAATTATCCACAAAGCTATAAACCTGTCACTCAAACCACCCCATGATTGTTCTTCGGTGAATTTTGGTTCAAAAAGACCAGCTAGCCCAAGTGTGAAGGAAATTCCAACCAAAAAAACTATACCAGTAGAATGCAGTATCGAATCTGGGTCATTGATGACCCGCTCTGTAGGAGAAGATTTTAACAATGCAACATTAAATGCTTGTTTTAACATAGTTTTCATTTATTTAACACCATAAATTAGACGAACTCGTTTGACCGTGTACCCTTAACATTGTGTCCCCCAAAAGCTAGTCATCTTCAGACTTAAATGCAATCAACTTTTTTTTCAAAGTTCTTCTCATTTCATTTTCAATCAAATTGAAGTCTCTTTGAGGCAACAAATGTATTGTATCTACAAAAGCTAGGTACCATAATTTTGGTGACCATCTCTTTGTGTATTCAAGAGTTGGGCCCAACTCCAAACCATTAATATATTTATCGGGCTTAAGAGAAATACCTTTTCTAATCTTGGCTCTATAAGGGTATCGTTCATCACGACTACCTACTGATTGCCATATTATCTCATCATCTTCAAAACATTCTGATTCAATATAAGCACTTGCTGCCCATTTCCTTAATCCTGATATATAAAATAATACGCGGTCTTCAGGTTCCATTCTTTGGGCACGCTTACGTTGTCTTTTTGTCAATCCAACTAAATCAAACCCTCTGTCAAACGTAATTTTGTAATTCTCTTCTGTTTGGACAATCATCCAATAATTATTTGCCATTTAAATATATATTGACTCCAATAAAACCCTTAGCACTAAATTTTACAACAAAACACACCTATTGAAAATCTAAGAAACTTGTTTCATAACCTCATACAAATGCCGCAATAGTTTTGAAGTTTCTACCAAATAATCCAAAATGGAAATGTTTTTAGAACCATCATCTACATGTACTTGTATTTGATTTTGAAAGGAAGAAAATTCAGTATAATAAATCGAACCCCGTGATTTTAGCTTATCGTTAAATCTCCTAGATTCCTCGACAGGTACTAATCTATCATTTCGATCGTGCATTATCAAAACGTCAGTCATCAATCCGTCAGTAAAGTTACTTGGCGAAATATCTTCCAAATAGGATATAGTCTCTTGAGGTAGTCTTTTAAATAAATCATCTACATCGCTTATATTTGGATCTGATATAAGCAAATAAATAATTTTAGCTTCATCAGTAATAAGATGATCACTTTGAATCTCAGTATCGTTATTTACGAGTAATGGAATGAGGTAATCTTTGTCCTGGTCATTATTAATAGATTCAATTAATTGCTTGAAAACTACTTTTTTTGTAAGATGATCTGGTTTCCAACCCTGAAATCTTTGATTATAAAATCTCTGTTCACTTGCAACTGATTTCATAAAATCAAAAGCATCATAGTACCCAGCAAATAAATTCAAAAACGCAACATTCTCATTAATACGATGATCACTAGCAGCTAATGCCACCATAGATGCACCCGTGCATATTCCTCCCATACCAATTTTAGTATTATCTATCCCATCCACATTTGACAGGTATTCGAATAAATATATCAAAGATTCTATATCGTCTTTTGCTACGATTTCTTTTTCTTGAGTCTCTAACCAAGGTACCATTACAGCTACACCTAATCGTGCGAGAGCATTCACCAAATTTTCAACTCGCGGATCTGAACCTCTTTCTGCTGGAGAAACGCCAAGAAAAAATATAAATGCCGGCGCATTTTGACTATCATCTGGCATATATAAATCGGCCTCAATAACTCTATCATCAAACTCCAATTCCAACATTTGATGAGTAGGAGAATCATGCAAAACATCCAACAACGGCGAAGATAATCCTGGCAATAGCTCAGTTATTAACATAGAAGACCTGTAAACTGCCTTTGCATCAAGAAATATTATTAATAACAGAACTGCAAGCAAAGGCAAAATTATTATATCGAAAACTACTCTTTTTAATATGGCAGCTATCATGTTCGAATTAGTATTATGCTTAATTCATGTAGTATACTTGTAGCGGTCTTATTAAGATACGCTATTCAGTGCAAACAGAAAATGAATTCCAACGATAATGTTACTGCAATAATACTAGCTGCTGGTAAAAGTGATCGCATGAAAGGTGTTAATAAAATGTTGATTCCTTTCAAAAACAATCCCTTAATCCTTCATACAGTGAATGTATTTAATAATAGTCCATTAAGACACTCCATTGTGCTCGTTGTATCTAAAGATCTATATAAAAATGCAATAGAGA
>CAYRIG010000157.1:0-4460 GCA_964424315.1 uncultured Dehalococcoidia bacterium
GTAACAAGCACCCAAGGATTATTGAGTGTTTTAACTCTAGATATCGATAATGATTCTGATATCGATATCATCTATACAGACACCACTTCTCTTGCAATTAATCTAAATACAAACCTGGATGGTTCAGGTGATAGTTGGCAGTCTAGTTCAGTTACTAGTACAGCTGGGGCAATAAAGTCGATGTGCTCATGTGACATAAATAAAGACGGAAATATCGATATAGTAGCAGCTGACGACATACGGGGTAGAATTTTCTACATGCAAAATAAACTTAACGTTAATAATTCTTGGCAATCCTTCAGCATATATGAAAACCCAAAAAGTCCATCATCATTATCATGCAGTGACATCGATAATGATGGCGACATAGATATCGTATCGACCAGCCAATCCATAAACACTATACTCTGGCACGAAAACGTAACAGGAAATGGAGATGAATGGGAAACGCATTCAGTTTTAACCACAACATCTTTCGCAAATAATTTATATGTTTCTGACCTTGATAATGATTCCGTATATGACTTAATCTCTACAAATCGTGCTTCAAGTACCATACATTTTCACAAAAATATTGGAGGTGACGGTAAAACATGGGAATCGACCAATATATATGAAAATTTTCCTGGAGCTACAGATTTATTCTTGCTCGACCTCGATTTAGATGGAGATGATGATGTTCTAACATCAAGTAACTTATCCAAAAATGTGATTTGGTTAGAAAATATTTTGTCCACCGAAACCACATGGGCAGGTAATCAAATTGGCTCAATCATCAATTATCCATCCACTATTAAGGCCGCTGATATCGATAAAGATGGGGATAACGATATTATTATCGGTTCGTTAGCTGATTCAAAAATTAGCATAGCAGAAAATATGCTCTCACAAACCAGCCATGATTCTATGCCAGATATATTGATGTCTAGCAGTAAAAATCACACCTCCGTTATTTTAGGTCAAGCATTTGTCAGCAATAATGACCTATTTGGAGCGGATAATTCAGTTTTAATTTCTATTTACGATCCTAATAGGAATACTAATCCTCAGACAGTTGAAACAATTCCAACCTCAGATATTTCAATTAAGAATTTAAATACACAAACCTCTGCTACTATTTCTCTTACTGAAACTAACGTGGATTCTAGTATGTTTACAGGTGAATTTTTGGTAGATACTGACTATTCAACAAGCAATATAACAGCTAATGACTTAGAGAGAATCGCTGTCGTTTATAAAAAAAATGAAAACATAAGCATGACAGCTTTTACAAACACAAATCAAGAACATGTAATTGTCGATGGAACCAGGCCTACTATCTCAAATCTACGTCCTGATTCAAATGTTAAAGACGTTATAAGTGCCTATAGGTTTGAGGCTTTTATTGAAGACTCTATTATTGGTTTAGGACCAAACATAGAGACTGTAACTTCCAACATTGAATTTGTAATAGATGAGTACTCCTTTCGACCCAACTTGAACTATTTAGGATATGGGAAGTGGGAAGCAAGTTTAAATATTGATTTGGCAGAAGGTATTCATACTTGGAAAATTTCAAGCACAGACTTTTTAGGTAACAAAGCACAAAGTGACCTGTTAACCCTGGAAGTAGATAAAACACCTCCTTATTTTGTACCGTCAGGAAATAACAAAGCACGTACGGGAGATACAGTGATCAATTCGACAATTCAACAATCTAGCAATCGAAAATCAATACGCCTTGGTTTTGATGACTATATAGATGTAACATCTGTTAATAAAGATGCGTCAGATTTCAGAGCATTCTTAGACGATATTGAAATAGAAATAGAATCAGCAGAATTGTTTGATTCACCAACAACCAGTAATCATATATTTCTAAACCTCAAAAACGAACTGCCTCCAGATGCAACTCCGACAATAAAATTAGTCGGGTCAATTAAAGATGATGCGGGTAATGCTTCAAGTTTTAACAAGACAATTGCTTCAGACGGAATTAATCCCAATGTCCAATTCATATTATCTGGTACTAATAATGAATCAAGAATTATTACCAACAATGAATTGAGCATAGAAGTGATTTCTGATGAACAGATACCAAACCCAAATATTGATGACATAAACATCCAAAAATTAAGCGCAAATAATGGCTTGATAACAACCGATTTATCCCCTAAACATTTTTCAACCATTGAAGATAATAGACACTGGAAATGGGACTTTACATTTGAAGAATCAACAGTAAACGGGCTATACAATATTGATTTGCAACTAAACGACATGTCCGGCAACACTGTTACAATAAATAATCCAGATTTACTTAATAATTCTGATTCAACATTGTTTGAAATTGATACTAAAATTCAGACAGCAGCAATTAACTTAAACTCGACAATAAACCCTTATTCATATATCAATTTAGATTATTCAAACGAAAGTAATGAATACACCCTAAACAATTTCATTCATGATAGTCATCACAAAATATCTATAATAGAATCCACCGTTGATGAGACCCCTATCTCTCTTCACACTCATGATAATATACTCCACACTATCTCACCTCCTGAAAACGGATGGTCTATAGGTCAACATAATATAAAATTAACTGCCAAAGACGACGCAGGAAATATCGCAACCCAAACCACAAGTTTTACAGTGACTTCAAAACCTTTATTCACTATTAATCTCCAACCAGGATTTAACTTAATATCATTTCCGTCCATACCTTCTAATCCTAATATTAATTCTGTAATACCCATGAATCATCCTGTTAATTTAGTAATGACATATGATCCAGTTGGAAATGGAAATTGGCTGGTGTCAGAGCGAAATCCAGAGACTAAATTATTTGAAGGTGAAATTGCACAAATTAACTCCTCTAAAGCCTATTTACTCAGGACAAATAGTTTTGAACCACTCCAAACAGACCTGCAAAACACCTTTTTACAAGATGCCAATCTTCCCTTAACAATTCCATTATTCACGGGGTGGAATTTTGTACCAATAATCAACATAAGTGGACCTTCAATAACAGAAGAAGGAATAGTAGCTAGCGAATATTTTAAAAACATCAACGCCACTTCTATATTAGGTATAAACCAATTCAACAACCTTGCCCCAATTGATAGTGACGAAATAGTAGTGTTTGGAAAAGGTTATTTGGTTTTTGTCGATAAGGATACGGTTTTAGTTCCGCCCAAATAGAAGCAATATTTAACTAGCAATTCCTCAATAATATGGTATAAATTTTATATCTAAAGTTTCAATTCACATACAAATATAAGTCATGCCAGATATACTCAACCAAAGCAATTTATGGATTTCAATCATTTCAATTATTGTATTTTTCTTTATCCTTATTGTAGCTGGGTTAATACAAATCGTTCTTCAAAAATTGTATAAGAACGTCCAAACAAAAAACCCTTCAAGACTATTACCTCAAATAATTAAACTTATTAAAGGCCCTATTGTCGGATTGATTTGTCTATCAGCACCTTTCGCTGCAATAACTATATTTAATGAAATCAGCAACACCTCTTTACAACCATTACTAAAACTAATAACCCATTGGGGATACAAAGTATGGTGGGTAATCATTATTTTTTGGATAGCTAATCTACTTTCTAAAATCACTCAACTCATCCTCACCAGTTATATAAGTGCTATTATTGAAAAAACCAATACCGGTATAGAGTCAAAAATATTACCACCAATAAGAAGAGTACTTCCGCTAGCAATATACTCTATAGCATTACTAGTTACTTTAGACGGTTTAGGAGTTGCTATAAGCCCACTTCTTGCTGGTTTTGGTATAGGTGGATTGGCTGTAGCTCTCGCTGTTCAACCAACGTTAAGCAACTTTTTTGCAGGAACCTATCTCGTAACAGAAGGTGAACTAAAAGAAGGTGATTTCATTGAACTAGATGGAGGACCTTCAGGATACGTTGTAGATGTTGGATGGAGAAGCACAAAAATCAGAAGTAGATTCAACAATTTAGTTATAATACCAAATTCGAAAATGGTAGACACAATCGTAACTAACTATTACAGCCCAACTCCTGCTATGAATGTTATAGTAAATTGTGGAGTAAGCTATGATTCTAACCTCAAGGAAGTGGAAGAAATAGTAACCGAAATCACAAATGATTTAGTCCAAACTTCTCCTTACGCTATCAAAGAAATAGATCCATTTATAGGATTCTCCAATTTTGGCGATTCAAATATTGATTTCTTTGTTTTCATACAAGCTAGAGATAGAACTGAAAGTTTCATACTTAAAAGTGAATTGATTAAAAGAATCCACGAGCGCTTTGGAAATGAAAATATCGAGATAAATTACCCGGTTCGAAAACTTATTTCTGAAAATCCACAAGACTAACCCAAACTTAGTTTCAATCTAAGGGAAAGGATTAGGTAAATTACCGAATCCACCCTGCTGCGTGCCTCCTCCCATATTGAATCCACCCTGCTGCGTGCCT
>CAYRIG010000158.1:0-4459 GCA_964424315.1 uncultured Dehalococcoidia bacterium
AAAAATCTCATCTTCAGTGGGTTCCATAGATCGAGGTGGTGCACATTGTATAAAATCCATGCCCAAATTTGGTGCATATGCCGCTTTTTTCGCAGCAGTTCTAGCACTTAATTCAAAAACCCCAATCCCTGTAGGAATTCTACCATCAACCGCTTCTACTAAAGCATTAGCCATAGCTTCCCACTCAAAATCATCCAAAAAATATCCTTCGCCCAAGCCACCTGCTATAAAAAGCACTGAATTTTCTGCATTTAAACCTTGTTCTATTAGCCATGAAACATGTTTCTTCGTCTTGTTTAATTCCAATTCATAAACGCTATTATTAAATGTCGGAAGTGAAACAGATATACCATTTAATTTTTCTCTCCATTCAGATTTAGACATTATTTCTCCTTTTAGTAATATAACAGCATAAAAACACCACCATTAGATCATTAAATCTCCTCCATTAATATCGAGTGAAGCTCCAGTGATGTATGCGGCTTTATCAGAAACCAGGAATCCTACCAAATCTGCTACTTCTCGTACTTTCCCCAATCTTTTGATTGGAAAACTATCAGCATATTCCTGTTTTTTTTCTTCGCTTATAGTTGAATTGACCATCTCTGTGTCTATTAGTCCAGGACAAACAGAATTAACAGTTATTCCATAACCTGCAGATTCTTTAGCCAAGTGTCTTGTAAAACCTAATATGCCTGCCTTTGCTGAGGTGTAATGAGCACCCCCAACAGTGCTAACATTTTTACCTGCTGTAGAAGAAAAATTCACTATCCGTCCCCATTTTTGAGACTGCATATATGGTAACACTGCTTTTGAACATAAGAATGTGCCTTTAAGATTTACTCCAACTACAAAATCCCATTCATTCTCTTCTATATCAATGACTTTGGTTGGTCTTAAAACACCCGCATTGTTAATAAGTATATTCACGGTGCCAAATTCTGCTATCGTTTCATTTACTAATAAATCAACATCTTCTGATGACGTAACACTCCCTGCTATTGGTTTTACCTTCAACCCTGAATCCTCAAGTTCAGCTGCTGCTTTTTCTATAGCATTGTTATTAATGTCATTAATAACAACACTCACTCCATCTCTCGCTAAAAGTTCTGCAACAGCTCTACCCATTCCTTGACCTGCTCCTGTTACAATTGCAACCTTGGTATTTTCACTCCCATATTGATAAGTTGATTGATCTAAAGATTTGTCAGACGCCATAAAATTCTATCCTTTTATATTTTTATATTATGTCTAAAGCTTTCCCTTTTTGTTCAAACACAGATAATGCTTTATCAAGATGTTGTTTAGTATGTGCCGCTGAAATTTGAACTCTAATGCGTGCTTCACCTCTTGGTACTACAGGAAAACTGAAACCAACAACGAATATACCTTCTTTATTAATTTCATCTGCAAGCTTTACAGTCTTAATTTCGTCTCTTATCATTACTGGCACTATAGGATGAATACCCTGTATCACATCAAAACCTAAACTATTGATTGAGTTTCTAAAATACTCTGTGTTTGACCATAAGGTCTGCCTTAAATTCGGATTATTAGTTAATATTTCGAATGCCTTTATAGCTCCCAAAACAATAGGCGGGGCTATTGTATTCGAGAACAAATATGGCCGCGACCGCTGCCTTAGATATTCAATTATTTCACTTTTGCCAGTAGTGAATCCCCCAGATGCTCCTCCCAAAGTCTTACCCAAGGTACTTGTGACAATATCAACTTTATCAACAACTCCGAAAACTTCGGCTGTCCCACGACCAGATTCGCCAAGAAACCCTGTGGCATGAGAATCATCCACCATTACTAATGCATCATATTTTTCAGCTAAATTACAAATTTGGTCCAATTTAGCTAAATCTCCTTGCATACTAAAAACTCCATCGGTAGCAATCAACCTGAATCGGCTTGACTGAGTATCTTTGAGTTGTTCTTCTAGTTGATTCATATCGCTGTGGGCATATACCTTTCTTTGAGCTTTACAAAGGCGGATACCGTCTATGATACTGGCATGGTTTAAAGAATCGCTAATAACAGCGTCCTCTGTACCAAGTATTGTTTCAAACAATCCGGCATTAGCATCAAAACAAGAAGTATATAAAATAGTATCCTGGGTACCCATAAAAACACTTATCACATCTTCTAAATCTTTATGTATGTCCTGAGTTCCACATATAAACCTGACTGAAGCCATTCCAAAACCATATTCTTCCATGCCTTGGATAACAGATTTTTTTATCTCTTGATTATCAGCTAATCCAAGATAATTATTTGCGCAAAAATTAATCATCTCTCCTTGAGATGTCTGGACATCAGATCCTTGAGAACCTTTGATTAATTTTTCATTTTTCCATAACCCACTCTTCTGAATGGTTTTTAATTCTTCTGACAACCAGTTTTGAATTCCACTATAAGCCATTTTATATACCTCTAAAAACGTTTAAATAAAAATACTATTCAATAATGCAGATATTTTTTTGGGATCTCAGCTCCAACAGTATATTCTAAATTTCCCAATCTAACCATTTGATAAACGTTAACTCTAAACTCTGGATTTAAGCACATATGCATGTATGCATCCTTTTCCTCAACGCCGTATTCAGTTACTATCCATTCCATCAAATTAACAATAGCAAATTCTACTGCATTTTCCAGAGGCCTGTAGGAATACAAAGAAACTATCGATTCTTCTTTTTCTAGGCGAACAAAAGGAATACGTTTATTCTTTATTATCTTACAACTTAATGTAACTTCAGACCTAGTCTCATCGGCTGTACCGTAAAATTCGGTATCACCTTGACTTGCATGCACGTCGCCAACATAAAGTAATCCACCTTTATGATAACAATTCAGATAACATTTGGTTCTTTCCTTCATATCCCTGACATCTAGATTACCACCCCATGGTCCTTGTCCGATAGCACTCGTTTCTACTTCTCTCTCGGGTGCTGTAGCTATTGTCCCTATCATAGGCTTCAAGTCCCAAGAAATTTTATCGTTTAAAAAGCCTTTACCATCTCTAGTTGTGCCACTTGGACCAACCTGGTGCTTTATAATATTTACGAAAGGACCTCTTACAGATTGCCATTTATATGAATCTCCTAATGGTCCAACTCCCGGCCTTATGTTTGTAAATCCCTGATCATCTACAATTATCTTTTCTATAGTCACCTCTAACAAATCTCCTGGTTCAACTCCCTCAATAAAAACAGGTCCACCAACAGGATTACCTTTAGGGGGGGTGAATTTCCTGGTGGGAAAATTGTCTATGTTTGGAGCATCATCAACCGACCTTACAAGTCCTGATCCTGCATCTTCGGTTTCTATAACGAATGATTCCCCTTCAGACACATATAATTTAGGCTCATGCCTGAAATCAAATTCATATTCAAGTGCATTTTCACGAACAATACGTTTCATGATTGATTTAACCTCATAAATATATTTAATGTAAAGCTGCAGCGGTCGCGGAAGCTTTTTCGTTAACTAATCTGCCTTCTTCAAACCGGGATAATCCAAATGGCTTTATCAGTTCAGGCACTCTATTATTTATTATTAATTCAGCTGTCGTTTTACCTGATATTGGGGCAGCTTTAAACCCCCAAGTTCCCCATCCACAATTTAAAACTAATCCTTCTACACCTTCCACAAAACCCATTACCGGTGCATAATCAGGAGTCATATCACATAAACCAGTCCATTGTCTCAATACATTTACATCTCTTAAACATGGCAACAATTCAAGAACAAACGTGGCCAATTCTTCTAACATAAACAACGTTGATTTTTGACTAAAAGTTGAATAAGGATCAACCGGCCCTCCTATTACTATCTCCCCTCTGTCGGTTTGATAAGCATACGCATGTAATTTAGGGGAAGAAATGGTTGCGCTCAAAATAGGTTTAAGAGGTTCAGTTACCATAGCCTGTAAAGGATAAGTACTAATTGGTAGAGTAATATTCATTAACGACATTACAGAAGAACTCCAAGCGGCGGTGGCACTTACTATACTATCAGCCAGAATTTGTCCCTTGTTTGTTTTAACCCCCTTTACATTCTGTCCCGACAAAACGAATCCATTTACTTCAGTAAAAGGAAATATTTCTACTCCAAGTTTGCTAGCTTCACGAGCATAACCCCAAACAACTGCATCGTGTCTTGCTGTACCAGCCGGCGGATGGTATAAAGCTGCTATAACAGGGTGAGGCTTCCCTACTCTCAAATCCAATTTTGGTTCTATTTCGAGTATTTCTTCAGGTCCAATAATGTTGCTTTCAACACCTAAAGCTTGATTAAATTCTGACCTAAGATTCAAGTTAAAAATATCTGAATCCGAATGGCCTAAATCAAGCCTCCCCATCTGATTAAACAAGATATTAAAACTTAACTCTTTTGAAAGATCTTCGTATAATTTTAAACTTTCCCTAAAAAACGGTATGCCTTCAATTGT
>CAYRIG010000159.1:0-4439 GCA_964424315.1 uncultured Dehalococcoidia bacterium
TTCCCGCAAATGATGTGGATTCCCTGACCGCCGTAGGCGGTTCACGCGTTCCCGCAGATGTGGTGGGTTCCCTGTCTGCCGACAGGCAGGGATTCTCAGGCGTTCCCGCAAGATTCCCTGACCGCAGTAGGTGGTTCACGCATTCCCGCAAGATTCCGTGCTTCCTTTTTACTATCCCAAAAGGATAGAAAGCTAGTTTTTGCGACTATGGGTTGATCTATAATTTATATTTATCCGTTATTGGTATTTCGTTTACATCACCTAGGAAGGGACCATCATAGACATTTTCTATAAGCCATTGTTTTTCAGGGTTAATTTCATCATGTTTAAGGTATTTCCACCAAAATCTATTATTGGCATCCCAGAAATAATTGCGAGCCTTTAATTTATCCTTAGTATCGAAGGGGCTCCCGGCGGCAGTAATCCTATAAAAGGGGATCGTTGCATTTTGCATTAATTCCATGACAGGTTTGTTCTCATCATATTGATTGTGCGTAACAAGATGAATTAAAGCATCAACATCATTCATGGCGCGGTGAGATTGATAATAAAAGCCATGCCATATACACAGTAATTCTTGCTTAGGGCTATTAAACCCCTTTGCCAGCCAGTCAATGTCATTTATTGTGCAGGCCCATAGTTTGTCCTCTGAAATTGCAAGAGCCCTATCAAGAAATGCTCGATCAAAGCTGGCATTGTGTGCCGCAATCAGATCAGCAGATTCAAAAATCTCACCTACAATTTCCCAATCAATGCTTTTTCCAGCGACCATTTCATCTGTAATGCCATTCACCTGGGAAGCTTCTTCGGTAATCGGTATTCCCGGGTCATTAAAGGATTCATAAGAATGAGTAACCGAAATTAATTTGCCGGAATATTTGTTAACTGAAACGCATTTTATGGCAATTTCGACAATTCCGTCCTCCCGTTTATTTTTTCCTGTAGTTTCCACGTCAAGAAAACAAATTTTATAAGAGTCGGTATCTTGTTTTTGAGGATTAACCGTTTGAAGTTCATTACCCTCAAACTTGGTTAACTGCACTTTACCGTCTTTTGAAATTAGTGGTTTTAAAAAAGTCATCTTAATTCCTCTTTATTAATTCAGTTACGATCGCAGATATTTCGTTATTATAGTAAGGAGTTAAATAGCTTGTACAGTTCGTTTCTCCTAAATGTGCGATCATTTGGTCATGTACTTTCAAATCATAAAATTCTTCTAGGAGGAATCTGTAAAATGAAAGCTGCATGGCGTAGTGGTTATATTTGCAGTCCATTAAATGTGAAGTAATCGGATGAATGCCCATTTTCCCCCCAAATGATTCTTTTTCAATCTTTTTACCTGTTTTCCAGTCAATTATCTCATAATAATCGTTTTTCCTGTCATAAGCCAAAACGTCAATTGTTCCAGCCACCTGCAGTTCGGTACTGTAAACGATCACTTCCGGAAAAATTTCAATATCTGATTTCATACAATATTTTTCCAGCCAATGTAGTGCCGCATCAGCTTTTGGTTCAGCAGGTTCAATTCCGTCTTTTAAGTATGTTTCAATTTCATCATGCACCTTACTGCCATGATCTCTGACCGAGTGCCATTTGGCAATAAGATCTTTTGGATCAATTCCTATATATTTATGATGTGTACTGCACAGGTTTGTAGCTATTGCGACTTCATCGAATGGTTCAAAATAGGAACCGATTATCGTTGTTACGCTGCTAAACTCCATTTCTGGTTGAGTAGCAAGTACATACTGATGTGAATCCTTCATTAAAGAAATGTTTTCATCATTAATTGTTTTTTTTATCAAATCCCCCATTACAAGCTATCATTCTTGCCGTTTTCTTCATTACTTGAATCATCGATAAGTCTTGAAATTTCGATGCCAAATTGGTTTAGAATTTTATCACAGGAGTTGAAATCAATGGTAAATGCGAGTGGCCATCTAAATTTTGTAATAGGAAGCCGGTTATACTGCTGCGAAAATTCGTTTATTTTCGTTTTAATCAGCGCCGCATCTATCATAAGCATTCTGTTATAATTGCCATCATTCCAAAGCTTATTCAAAAAGGAAAAATGGACATTTACTTTGTACCCATCACTTGATAAAAATTTTATGTCCTCTGCTATAGGGTCAAGTTTTAATAAAGAAATACTGGTTTCTTCATTCGTCCCGGAAAATGCGGTTCTTCGAAACCGGCCGTAAGGTAAAAAATATTTGTCATTATAAATGCCGAGAGCATATTTGACCTCATTTGTTGTTAACTGAACAAAATTTGGTTCCCAGGCAAAAATCATCCCTGAAAGTTGCGTAGGTTCATAATAGCAGGAACTGTTTTCTCGCTCCCAAATGCGTGTATGTGCCATGGTTCTTAAGATTAATATTTTGATGGGATTCCCTTTCTACGTGCTATGAAACTTTAATTAACCAACTTTTTTATATTGTACCTGATTTGCTCCAGACAGATCAATTGAATTTTGTTCGAATTTTGCGACTTCCAAAAATGGATCGATATGCCGGTTTTTAAATTCTGTGTGGAGACCGGCCCTTTTTAAAACTGTCCGCATAATAAATTCCTGATCGTGAGACAGAGTAACCTGCAAGGGTAAATTATAAAGCTGGTCTAAGAACCATTCATTGATTGCATACCGCGAATCCAAAATAATTACGCCGCCTTTATCATGTACCGATCTAATTAATCTCCCAAATCCTTGTTTAAGCTTCAATTTGCCGTAAATCGGATATTTTTCCTGGAAAAATTTGGCATCCCAGCAATTTTGATGCGCAATTAACGGATTATTGAGACTTGGGTTTGGCGCTTTTACAATAATAACCTGGCTCAAAGTAGACCCAGGAAAATCTACGCCTGCCCAGAACCGGTCTATTCCGTACAGAATTGAATATTCATTCCTCTCAAACTCTCTTATCTGATCAAGACTCGTCCCATTTTGCCTGAGTGGTAAAATATCGTGCTCACGAAAAAACAATGATGTATTTGCATACGATCTTTCCATTTCCTGTTGAGACATAAACAGCACGAGAGTTCTGCCGTTTGCAGCAAGACCGTATGAGCAAATTGCTTTATCAACATCTGAGCGGTATTGCTCCATTTGATCCAGATCTCTGTAATTATAGGGAGTAATTGATGTATCAATTATGCATAATGCATTTTTTTCATAATTAAAAACGGTTGGTAATTGGATGTCCTCAATTTTCAAATCTAAGGAATCGGAACCGAATTCTTTAATAAAGTGCTCAGGCGAATCATCTATATATAATGTCGCAGATGTGAATAAAATGCTACTGATGTATTGATAGATTGTCTCTTTGAGGTGAAATTGAATGGGAACCGGCAGTTTAACCATAGACCAATTTTGATTAGGGTCACCTTTGAAATGATGCGCATAATATTTGGTCATAAACCCTGTAGAAAACTCATCGAAAAGCCGTGTTAAATCACTCAGAATAATTCTATATGTTTCACACCGTTCCTTTGTTGTTTTATTTAAAGGAACCTCTTCATCCAGTAAATTTTCCAATGCATCGGTGAGTTGGCACAGTGCATCGATAATCGGCTCTAACTTTTTTTCCAAAGACTGGTTGGAATGCCGCAATTCAGGAAAATGCTGCATAAGCGGAGGGATGGTACCTTTTTGAGGAATCATATCCCCTAATATTTGGGGAATTGCAAGTTCTAAAAACTCTATACCTGTTGCCAGAGACAACACATAAGGTTTCGCATTTTCTGCGGCTTCCGTGTTCTTTCCATCCTTTTTAATAATTTTTTCCAGCCTTTCTTCAAGAATTTGTACAAATCCTTTTCTCTTCGCATTTCCTTTTATACGGTAAAAAAGCCTGTGTATGTCACGGGAGTTGATTTGCACCGACAGAGCCTGTCTCACATTATCCCCGAATCTTTCTGCTTCGTCAATTATTAAAGCATGAGCATTTCCTATTATTCCGTCATTCAACGTAACAGCCTTATAGTGGTTGGTAATCACGATATTTGATTCCTCCGCCGAAGAAAGGATGCGGCCGTAAATGCATCCCGAAGGTTTACACAGGGTTGGAGTGCAGTGCAGATCAGCACGGACATCCATCACCAAATCCTTGAGCGGACCCACCCACTCAAAAAGCTGGTAGGGGATATGTTCAAGGTCGCCGTCTGTTTGATGGAGGAACAGCGCCGTGGAAAGCCAGGCTAATCTTTCGTATGCGCCGGTTTCGTAACCGAACGAATGTGTAAAATGCCTGGCCAAAGCAGATGTACATATATAATTTGATTTACCCTTTAATATTGTGATCTTAGCGTCCGGAAATCTATTATTGATAAGCGGCCAGTCTTTATCGATGATTTGGTTTTGCAGATTTTTTGTTGCTGTTGCAATCACTATTTTTTTCGCGGGGTTTTTTTCAGCGAATAATGCAGCAGGGAGAAGGTAG
>CAYRIG010000160.1:0-4391 GCA_964424315.1 uncultured Dehalococcoidia bacterium
CTCGGCGGTAAAATAACTCCGGCGAGTTTTTTGTTTTTACAGATTAAAATTGTTATTAAACAAGTGATTATATAAGGTTTCAATTGGCATTTATAACCCCTGCAAATACATACCTGGGGGGCTCGTACAAGATAAAATATCTTATTCTAATGCTATAGAAAGTTCCAATTAGATCTTCTAATTGTTCGAATTAATCTAGATATCTCACTAAGTCAATGTAACAATCAGTTTCTTAACCCTTCGACCAACGGTTTCCTTGACTTCAACGTTTAAATTAGCAATAGATATATTATCTCCAACACTAGGAATCTTTCCCAATCTTTGATAAACCAATCCACCTAAAGTATCAAACCCATCTCCTTCTATATCAACAGACAATAATTCATTAACTTGTTCTAGGCTGGTTTTACCATCTATTATGAACATATTCAAATTAATTTTTTCTATTTCAGGATCGCCGAAATCAAATTCGTCTTCTATTTCTCCAACAATTTCTTCTAACAAGTCCTCAATCGTCACTATACCAGACACGCCACCATATTCATCCATAACGATTGCTATATGAACTTGTTCTTGTTGGAATTGAGTTAATAACTCATCTAGTATTTTAGTTTCAGGCACAAATAATGTAGATCTTATCAAATTAGGTGCTATTTTCTTATTTATACTTGATGGATCTTTCAATAATAAACCCAAAACATCTCTAGCATAAGCTATTCCTTTAATACGATCAATTTCAGTATCGTAAATAGGAATTTTACTGTGTCCTGAGGAAAGCATTAATTCTGAAACCTTCTTCAATTTAACATTTATGTCAGAAGAAATAATATCTACCCTAGGAACCATTATTTCCCTAACAATCGTGCGATCAAGGCGAAAAACACCTTTAATCATACGGATTTCATGATCATCTAGCTGATCTGATTCTATATTTAATTCTGAATCATTCTGGTCAGCCTTAGTATCATTTTGAGATTTTTTCAACCTCAATAATTTACTTAACAAATCATTCGAAGATACCAAAGGATTATATTTTGTTATCCAATTCATGTGCCAAAGTTTCATATCAATATATTTAAGTTGTTTTAGAAATAGACCTTGCTGGAACCCCAACAACACACGAACCATCATCGACATCATGTATAACAACAGATCCTGCTCCAGTTGAAGATTTATTTCCAATCTTAATTGGAGCTATTAACATAGTATCTGACCCTATAAAAGCTCCATTTCCAATTACGGTTTTATTTTTATTTTGACCGTCATAATTACAAGTAATTGTTCCAGCCCCTATATTTACTTTATCCCCTACCAAAGCATCTCCAATGTAACTAAAATGAGAAGATTTAGTTCCTTTACCTAATCTACTTCTATTCACTTCAGCAGATGTACCTAAATGAACATCATCATCTAAATAACTATTATTTCTAACATTACTAAATGGCCCTATAGTAACATTATTACAAACAATAGAATCATTTAATGTCGAAGAGACTATATTGCAATTATCTCCAATCTTGGAAAAAGCTACAATAGAATTAGGTCCTATTGTAGAATTTGAACCTATTTGCGAATTGCCTAATATATGTGTGTTGGGTTTTATTATTGAATCTTTACCAATTTTGATGTCATAGTCTATATAAGTGGCTTTACGGTCTTCAATAGTCACGCCTTCCAACATCAACTGAGTCAATATCTTATCTCGTAAAACTGTATTGCCAATCTCTAGATCAAATTTGTTGTCTATACCAAATTCGACCCTATCAATAATCTTATGATTAATTGTGTCTACCAATTCATTTTTGTTTGATAGTAATTTGATAACATCCGTCAAATAAACTTCGCCTGATTTTGATTGTTGAACCTTGTTCAAATATATTTCAAGAAGATTTTTGTTAAAACAATAAACACCACTATTTATTTCAGTAGAACTCAATTCTTTATCATTTCCACTATCTACTTCGGCAATTCCTTTCACAACACCCTTTCGGTCTCTAATAATCCTTCCCAATCTTTTTGGGTCATTTAATTCAGACGTCAACAAAGTTGCTGCTGCATTAGATTTAATATGCCTTGTTATCATCGAATCTATTGTAGAGCCTTCTATAAGAGGTAAATCTCCATGAATCAAGAAAATGTTTTCAGCATTACAGTATTTTAGAGCTGTTCTAACAGCATCGCCTGTTCCTTTGGGCTCGGTTTGTACAACATATTTTACTTTTTTAGTGACTGCCTTTTTTATCAGGTCATATTTCGGAGGAACAACAACAATATATTCTCCATCAATAGCTGAATAAACATTTGCCAAAACTAAGTTCAGCATTTCCTTACCACATAATTTCTGAAGTACTTTAGGAGTACTAGACATCATTCTAGTCCCCTTACCTGCAGCTAAAACTATTATTGCCCAATTGATCATATTATATTTAAACAAATTCGCCTGCTACGGAATCTTCCGTAAAACAGGCGACCATAACTTGTATAATGTTTATTCAATTTGTGCAATATGCTATCAGCGGGCTAGGAGGAGTGTCAATCAATTTAAAGTTAACCAAAATACAAGTGTAAGTCATATTCTCAAGAGTCCGTTATATTGATAAAGTAGAGACGTTTTATTATCAATTTAAAATACTGATGACCATTTTACACCTAAAAAGGAGATAAACGTGAAATTTAAAGTAATCGTACAAGCTGGATCAGTCTATAATCACTCAAATTATGATTTAGAGAGAGAAATCTTGGATCCAATAGGTGCTGAATTAGTCGAAGTAAAAAGTGATAATAAAAATGATTTTATAAAAGAAGCAAAGAATGCAGATGCTTTAATAGCAGGTAAAATGCAATTATCTAAAGAAATTATTGAGTCACTCGAAAACTGTAAAATCATATCTATAGGTAGTGTAGGAACGGATACAATAGACATTTCAGCTGCTACTCAAAATGGCATTCCTGTTACAAATGACCCAGACACCTTTATTGATGAAGTTGCTGACCATACACTAACACTGATTCTATCAACTTATAGAAGATTAACTCTTTTATACCAAATGTCCAAAGACGGTAGGTGGAAAGAAGCACGTCCATATCTTTATCAATTCCCAAGATTAATGGGCCAATCCTTAGGATTAATTGCATTTGGACATGTGGCTAGGGCAGTAGCTAAAAGAGCAAAACCCTTTGGTTTTAACATTCTGGCATATGACCCCTATATATCTGAAACTACCATATCAGAAGCAGGAGCAATACCAGTCAACTTAGATGAACTACTCAAATCATCAGATATAGTATCAATGCATGCACCAGGTTCTGAAGAAACTGATCAAATGCTTAAAGAAAACCATTTCAAATTAATGAAAAAAACAGCATTGTTCATAAATAATGGTAGAGGATCAACAGTTGATGAACCTTCTTTAATCAAAGCATTAACAGAAAACTGGATAGCTGGTGCTGGGCTTGATGTATTAGATCAGGAACCTCCTGACCTAAAAAACCCTTTGTTGGCTATGGATAATGTTATAGTCACGCCCCATGTGGCCTCCGCTTCGTCTAGATTCGAACCTCAAAGAAGAATCAGGGTTGCAAGAGAAATAAGATTAGCTCTATTAGGTAAATGGCCAATCGGTTGCGTAAATCCATCTGTATTGGAAAATACTAATCTTAGGCGGTGGCAACCATATTCAACTAATCGAGGTCCTGCACGATAACTATCTCGGTTGTTAGAGCTTAACTTGAATGTTACAATCAAATTTTATTGAAATGAATTTTTGTTAAAATATGTTATGCAAATTGGCAGCATATTATAACTCTCGGTTGATTCATGAAAGAGTAATTCTAAGGAGGTAATTCCCAAGTGGGAAACATAAATGTAGCAATTATAGGCGTAGGGAATTGTGCTTCCTCGCTCATACAAGGTGTTTATAAATATAAGGGTTTAAAAGAAAAAGATAAAGTACCTGGAATAATGCATCCAGTGATGGGTGGGTATTCAATTCAAGACATTAATTTTGTCGCAGCATTTGATGTAGACAAAAACAAGGTCGGCACGGATATATCAGAAGCTATTTTTGCTGAACCTAATAATACGGTGAAATTTCAAAAAGTACCCAAGCTTGGTATTGAAGTCCAAAGAGGCATGACTCACGACGGTATAGGTAAATATACAAATGAACTGATTAAAAGGGCAGAAGGACCAACTGCAGATATAGCCCAAACTCTTATTGATAGAAAAGTTGATGTCTTGATAAGTTACTTACCGGTAGGATCAGAGGAAGCTACCAAATGGTATGTAGAACAAGCAATATCAGCAAAATGTGCTTTTATAAACTGTGTGCCAGTTTTTATAGCTAGTGGAGAAGGAGATTATTGGCAAAAAAGATTTAAGAGTGCCGGAA
>CAYRIG010000161.1:0-4310 GCA_964424315.1 uncultured Dehalococcoidia bacterium
GAGTGTGGATATTCACCAAGCTGCCAGAGAAGGAAATATCGAAGCTGTCAAACAGCATATCACTACTGGAACTCATATTACGCCGCTTTGGATCAGCCATTACCCCTCCAAGTCATATCCAGCACTCTATCAATCGTCAGATCCAAAGGTAAAATCTAATTCCATCTCTACCTTAACATTTTGTCCTCGAATTCCTCCGGGGCTAAATTCCCATTGCTTTAATGCTTCAAATGTTGCGTTAGTAAATTTTTTGTGTGTGCTGCTTATTAATTGAGTATTAATGATTTCGCCATTTTGATCTATTAATAGTTTCACTTTGGTACTACCTGATGTAGAACCAAATAAGCCCCGCTTGGGATTGATCGGTTTGACTTTTACTACTGCTATTGGCTTTATATCTAATTCATTATATTTGTAGTATCTTTTTGTATCTATATTTTGTTGTCTTTGGCTATTGCTAGGCCTTGCTACAGTACTATTTCGTAGTGTAGCTACTGATTTAAATAATTCTCTATTCTCATCTGTGTATTTCTTTATTTCTCTATTTAATTGTAGTATTTCGCTATTTATTAAAGCTTCATCAGCTGATGCACTTTGCTGGTGTTTATCTAGATTTATATTTAATTTCTTATTTTCGCGCTCTAATTCATCGACATTATAATTGCTAATGGTTAGCAATTCATTTGATACTTCTATCTCAGTTTTTAGAACTGATAGTTGACCCGTTTGTGTTTCCAGCAATTGCCTCTTAACGTCAACTTGTTTGCTTTCATATAGCTCTAAATTCCGGACATAGTACATTAATATACTACCAATTATTATCCCAAAAACCAAAAATGTTTTGTATGGGGGTTTACTACTCTTGATTAGTTGTTGAGTAGAAATCCATTTCTTTTCTTGAGACGAATATGAAAACTCTGTTTCACATAAAGGGCATGAGGATGTAGTTAATGAAAATAGTTGATGTTTACTGCACACAAAAACCCAAACATCGCCCCCGCAGCAATCACACTCATTTGCGTGATCCACACCACGCAATGAACCACAATTCTGACATTTTTTATTTATGTAACGTTCAGACACTTTATTATGGTTAAATCATACATGCAAATTCTATAATTTGCCGCTCAAATTAGTTTATTGATTTACTGTGCAGCAATTTCTCCAAAGAAAACCAGTAAATTTATGACCAATCCTATACCGAAAGTAATCCATGCCCACATTTTTGCATTGTTGGAAGCATTTATTGCACCTTGATAATCCCCGGCATTGAATTTTGAGTCAACCTGGGCAGCGTACACGATTGAGGCAATTCCTAATGGCAAGCAACAGCAAAGTGTTGTTATTATTGCCGTTGTTAAATAACTTTCCGGCTTATTAAAACTTGGCGGTTTTACCATCGGAGTGGGAATGACAAGCGGGGGTGTTATGTTCTTGGAAACACCACCTGTACGAGAAACCGCCTCCTTTCTTGGAATTTCTAATTCGATACCGCAACTTGGACACTCTAGTTCATGATCCGTTAAATTCTCCGGAATCTCCAAATCTTCGCCACAGTTTGTGCAATAAACAAATTTTGAAGAAGCACCATTCTGATCAGAAACTTTGTCATGAGGTATGACTAATTTAGCAATGCAATTGGGACATTCTATACTATGGCCTGCTAATTCATTCGGTATCTCCAGCTTTTGTCCGCAATTTGAGCAATTATAAAAAAAACGAAGCGAATCCTCTCCTTTTTCAGGGCCATCCCGAGTTTCTGCAACACAAATTGGACATTCCATTACCTCACTTCGAAAAATGACCTCTTGATGCTCGTCACAAGTCAACCACCATCCAGAATCCGAATAGCAAGTTGGGCAATCACTATTAAAACTTATAGCCTCAAGGGTCCCGCAATCTTTGCACTTTTTCTTTATCAATTTTAACGTAGAATTATTATTCTGATGTCTTCGGTAGGGCTTATTTAGAAATAGTATTACTGTTTTCCAAAATAGAAGGGTTGTATTTTTCTAACAGCTACTTTTTTACCGTCTTTAATAGCGGGACTAAATTTCCACTGCAGGATCACCCTGGTTACGGCATTTGAAAACTCAGTATGGGTAGATTGCCTGATCTGATAATTTGCCACATCTCCTTGTTCATCTATCTCAATTAATACATCTACTCTTCCTTTTATCCTGTTTAAAAGTAATTTAGGTGGATATTGAGGCGGAACTTGCACTAAAGGACTAGGTTCCGAATCAACACTTTCTAAGTTTAGTATTCTCTTTTTTTCAGTTGATTTTTCTCTATATTTTTTAGCTGGAACCACCTGTTCTTCTTCAAACGCAATACTATTTTCTTTTATTATATTTTGGGATAATACAATTCTAAAACCAATTTTTCTATACTTTAAACTTGATACATAGCGCTCACGCTCTGCTGAACGACAGTATAGCGGTGATGAATCAAACGCACCGCCACGTACAATCCGATAATTTGAATTATCCAAATACAAAGGATCAACAGCAGAAGCGCTGCCGTATCTACTATCAAAACGTACATATGAGTCATGATAGTTATCTAACACCCATTCTTCAACATTACCATGCATGTCATATAAACCCCATGAATTGGGTTTCTTCATGCCAACCTTATGCGTTGCAGACTCACTATTTAGCGAGCTCCAACCATACTCCAACACGCCCATAAAATGATCCCCATGACTATAAGAAGTGTCTGATCCAGCACGGCAGGCAAACTCCCATTCAGCTTCAGTCGGCAATCTATATTCATATTTTTTTGGTATTAGACTATTAATTCGATGTTTTTCGGTCAGTTTTTCGCAGAAATTAACAGCATCATTCCAGCTTACTTTTGAAACAGGCAATAAAGGTGAGCCTTCATTAGCATAATTGTCGCCCATAATTTCATTATACAACTTGTTCGTTACCTCATATTTACCGATAGCAAAGTCTTTGGTAATTGTAACTGTTGTCTGCGGGCCTTCATCGGGATCTCTACCATCCTCTTCAGGCGGGCTTCCCATCTTAAATACTCCAGAATTAATCCATACCATTTCGATGGGTTTAATACGCGACAATAAAGAATCAGGTAAAGTAGTATCTAGGTTGTTTTTTTTCTGTTTATCCTTCATTTCTTCTCTCGTCTTACCCCCATGTCCCCGAAGTTGATTAACAAGATCACCGTCAGCATAGTCTAACGGTGTTTTATTGAAAATATCTTGCGCATTAACATCCGCACCTTTATCGATTAATAGCTCAACTATTACTTTGTAGCTTCTATATACAGCCCAATGTAATGGAGTAAATTTATCATTATCTTTGGTATCCACATATGTCCCTAAAGATAAATGCTTTCTTACAGCAACGATGTCGCCTTTTCTGGCGGCATCAATAATTGAGATGTCTGGTGCTTTTGAAAGGGATCTTACCGATTTAATCGATGTACTTTCTTCAACATTATCGAGGTCGTTACTTAATGAGTTAAAAGGCTTACCTTTTGGCTTATTTCCAATGAGCATTTTTGACTTCCGCTTTATCTGCGCATCCAACTCATCAAGTTGATTTTGTAGATTTAAATTAGTCTTAGTTAATTCTCTTTTTTGAGCCTCTAATCTAGCCCTTTGTTTCTCTGCAGATTCAATTGATGATCTTTTATCCGACAAATTTTTAGCATAGCTGCTTGTTGATTTACTTTTAATTAACTTTAAATTTTCAACATTACTTTCAGATTCTTTTAGTTTTTTTTTGATTGTATCCAGCTCCCTGTTCGCAGATTCTAATTGAACAGTTAAACTAGAAATTTTTAGTCTTATAGACTGTACAATTCCACTTTGTAGGTAACCAGAGTCAAATAATTGGATAAAAATAATTGCCCCGATTAAAAGACCAAGAACAAAAACCCATCGCAAGTTTTTCCTCTGAATATTGTAGGAACGTATTCCAGATCTCCATCTTTGTTCCTTCTCATTATACTCAACTTCAACCTCACAAACAGGGCAGGTACGATGATGCAAAATCAAATTGGGATGATTCGTGCATGTGAACACCCATGCTTTGTTTGTACACACTTCGCATTCCCCGGAGTGCCGGTAATCATGTGTCGTACCGCAAATTTGACACTTTTTCCCTAGTCTGGTTCTTAAATTTGGCATCATCTTTGTCAACAAGATTTAATCAACTGCATGTGCTGTTGACTTCAAGTATGCCCTGTCCAGGTGTACCTTAGGTACTGAGATTATATGCACTTCAGGCAACTTCCCCCTTACCCAACGAGCAACACACAAACTTTTCGAATACGGTCCC
>CAYRIG010000162.1:0-858 GCA_964424315.1 uncultured Dehalococcoidia bacterium
GATAACCCCAACCTGTTTAATTCAATGATACAAATTCTTTATTCAGGATATTATTCAAGTGTCAGTGTACTGAAAGCAAAACACCTGCATGCAAAAGATTTTCAACCAGACGGTTTTAATATGGAACCCTTTGAAGAAAGCTCAGTGACAAAGGTTTTAAACCGCGGGAAAAAATATCGTGATTCGTTTTAAAACCGTTAAAATATTGATTCTCATTTATAAAAAATTTGGAGGAGTAAATGGACGGTCCTAGAGCTTGTACAGTATCAGATGTTGAAAGTTCTTTAGAACTGATCAACAAAGTGTTTAGAGAAGGAACAGATCAAGATGCCCAAACAGATTATCCTCTTGTATATGATTCCTCGATGCTCGAGTTTCGCCGAATTATAAAAATCGATAATAAAGTTGTAGCCCATGTTCCTGTTGCTCCTCGACTTGTACTAAGAAATGGCGACCAGCTAATGTCCGGACTGATTAGCGCAACTGTTACACATTCTAACTATAGGAAACAGGGTCTTGGAACATTATGCCTAGAAGACTGTATACAAATAATGAATCAACGAAATTGGCCAACATCTATACTTTGGACCATGGAAGCTACTTTCCCTTTTTATCAAAATTCTGGATGGGAAGCTGTCGGTTCACAAGGTTTCGTTTATAAATTAACGGAGCAAGATTCAACGTTATTTAATAAAACTTCGCACTTCAAAATAATCGAATACGACAAACACAACAACGATCATATGAATGCAATAATGCAAATACACGATGCAGAACCAATAAGAATTTCAAGAAGTATTACTGATTATCAAACTCTGTTTAACTTACCAAAAAGCAAAACCGTCATAGCAGTTGATG
>CAYRIG010000162.1:868-4287 GCA_964424315.1 uncultured Dehalococcoidia bacterium
ACTAGTAGCATATTTGACTTTTGGTTGGAGCACGAATAAACCAGGCATTATCGAGTCCGGAGGATTGACTGAAGGAATAGAGACATTGATTAACTATTTTCTAGAAAATGAAATTCCAAATGAAAATACCCAAGCGCTAGTACCTCTTCATAAAACAACAATGGGAGAATTGTTAAATTCAAAGAAACCAAAGGCTCGTTTACCTATAGAAGAAGCTGACGGTATGGGCTACCAGATGAATAGAATTAACAACATGGAAGTATTGCTAAAAAGCATGAGCAAATATTTTCAAATAAAATCAATTAAATTAAATACCTCTTTCAGCATATCCTTGAAAGAAACAAATGAAACTATCGGGGTTTCACTAAATAACGGCAAAGTTGAAATATCCACCCGCAAACAATCTCGGCATATAAACCTAAACCGTAAAAACTTAGTTCAGTTGATATTTGGCTCTCATCCAAATATACCCCAAATAGATATAGATCACGATACAAAAAAAATATTCGACGCGATATTCCCATATCACTTTACTATCTGGCCATTAGATAGGTGTTAAATACCTTGAATGCAAAAATCAAATACCGGGCAGCTTTAGTCGGCTGCAGTAGAATGGGAGCATTCATAGATAACGAATCTTCTGACCCTGCGTTGTCTCCATACTCACATGCAGCTGGTTATACAAAATGCGAAAGGACTGACTTAGTTGCATGTTCTGATATTCGTACTGATGTTATGAAAATTGCTGGAGACACATATAACATCCAAGAAAAAAACCAGTACACCGATTACAAAAAAATGATTCTAGAAACTAAGCCGGATATTGTAAGTGTTGCCACTCAACCTGAACAAAGAGCAGAAGTAGTAATTTTTGCAGCCAATAACGGAGCTAAAGCAATATATGCAGAAAAAGCCATGTCTGCATCCCAAGATGAATGTTATGAAATGGCTGATGCGTGTATTAAAAACAATGTAGCCTTCAATCTAGGTACTAATAGACGATATGATCCTGGATTTAATTCAATGGCAAATTTCATTAAAGAAGAAAGTCTTGGAAAATTAAAAACTCTAGTAGCTTACCGTACTGGCAGCCTATTCAATATGGGCAGTCACAATTTTGACCTTTTGCTTAAATTAAACAACGAGTCTAAAGTAACATCAGTCACAGCAGATTTAACTGAATTTATTTGGGATTCAGAGTCAAAAGAATTAAAGACTGATCCAACAGGTCAAGGAGTCATAGAGTTCGAAAACGGAGTCAAAGCTTACGCTTTTAACATCGCAAATGCAACGAAGTGGGACGCTATCTGTGAAAATGGCGCAGTATCAGCTATCGATAACGGCGGTCATTTCATCGTAAGTACCAAAAACAAAAAATACCTGTTAGATTTTGAAAAAACAAGTTCAACTTTAAATTTAATTTATGACCTAGTGGCCTCCATAGATAATTCAAAATCTTATTTGGGTGGAATAGAAGTATCAGTAAAGAGTACGGAAATAATATTTGGATTCATTCAATCTCATTTAACACATAGTAAAGTAAGATTCCCATTTACACCTTTAGAAATAAAACTGAACCGGGATTTCAAACCTAGAACACCAAGATATAACAGGTAATTAGTGTATTCTGTCAATTACATACTTCGCATACTGCTAATCACAACATTTATGATAGTCCCCATATCTTGCGATACTAAAGAAAAAACCGAGGCGCCCATAAACCTGACATCAAGCTCTAGTTTTTTTGACGGGTATCCAGATTGGTCACCTTCTGAAAAAAAACTGGCGTTTGTATCTTTCCAAAAGAACAACTATGAAATCTATAGCATGGATATTAATAATCATGAAATTACAAGATTAACCAACAATCAAGTTACCAATTCAAATCCAGCATGGTCTCCTTATGGAACCAAATTAGTGTTTGAACAAAACCATGGAGGAAACAATTTTGAAATTTACGTGATGAATTCTGACGGAACAAATCAATTTAGATTGACTCATAACAAAATATTTGACGGCTTCGCCAGTTGGTCCCCAGACGGTTCTAAAATTCTTTATCAATCTGCTATAAATCGAAACGACTCGAAATCTTTTGAGATATATACGATGAACTCAGATGGCTCTAACCAACTCAATATCACTAATAACAATTTTTATGATGGTTTCGCCAAGTGGTCTCCAGATGGCTCTAAAATACTTTACCAATCTAATAGAAATGGAAGCATACATTTATACATCAGTAACACAGATGGAACAGAACAAACACAAATAACCAAAGGAGGATCTAACAACCAAAGTGGTCAATGGTCTCCTAACGGGTCATCTATTGTTTTCGAATCTGACAGAAAAGGAAGATCGGAGTTATATACAGTAAATCCCAATGGTGAAAATTTGAAACAGATTACTGACCTTGGAGCATTTAGTAGTTCTCCCAAATGGTCACCTAACGGAAAATATATAGTTTTTGTAAGCGGTTCTGGAATTGGTGACAATACAACATTTGAAATCTATTCTGTTGCAATCAACGATAATAAGACCCAACAATTAACCGAAAATTCATTCCATGACTCCAACCCAATATGGTCATCAAACGGTTCAAAGATAATTTTCCAATCAAGTACAGATGATAATGTAGACATTTACATGATAGACTTCGACGATAATTAAATTACTTGATATAAGCGAGGTTCAACATGATTATAGACGCCCATAATCACCCCGATTACCATGGATTTGCTGCAGACAAAATACTCAAAGATATGGACGAACAGAAAATCGATAAAACGTGGTTATTAACCTGGGACGTGCCGCAAACCGAATACGATGTCATCTTAAATCAACCAACTATGCCTCCATCTTCTGTAAGCGGTATTCCTCTCGATAGGATATTGGAAGCAGGAAGATCTGCTCCAGACAGATTTGTACTTGGGTATGCGCCACATCCAAAACGACCTGATGCACTAGAAAGGATCACTTCAGCGGTAGAACTTTACGGAATCAAACTAGCAGGAGAGTACAAAAGCAGAGTAGTCTTTGACGACCCAGATTCTCTACGACTTCTAAAAAAATTCGGCGAACTAAATTTACCTGTAACCATCCATCTTGAATATGGTACAGACTATGGCGGTACAAATTACCCTTGGAGAGACTGGTGGTATGGAGGAACCATGGAAGCTCTCGACCGAACACTTATAAGTTGCCCAGATACAACAATAATCGCACACGGGCCTGGATGGTGGTCTCATATCTCTGGAGACGATCTTTACGACAAAGACATGTATCCAGATGCTCCAGTAAAACCCGGCGGGCTTAATCCAAAAATGCTTGCAAAACATCCTAATCTATATGCTGATCTGTCAGCAACCTCAGGGCTTAATGCAATCTCTCGAGATCATGAGTTTGGCAAACAATATATTATT
>CAYRIG010000163.1:0-4275 GCA_964424315.1 uncultured Dehalococcoidia bacterium
TTAAGTTTCTTTTGTCTTTTTTTAATAAAATGTTGTAAATAATGAGTGATATTATAGCGATTCCCAGTGCAACTGCGCTTAAACTAAATGCGGTTGATTCATCTCCTATCTGAATCGCAGAATATATAGCTAATGATATGGTTTGCGTTTTTTGGGGCATATTCCCAGCTACTATTATTGTAGCTCCGAATTCGCTCAGGGCTCGAACGAAGCAAATTAGAGAGCCTGCGATTACACCTCTGTAGCTAAGTGGTAACGTGATTGAAAAAAAAACTTTTAATGGTCCAGCGCCTAGTCCCTGAGCTGTTTTTTCAAGATTGGAGTCAATTTCTGACATAGATACAATAATTGCTCGTGCCATTAAAGGGAATGATATTATTGCTGTTACGAGTGTGGCTGCAATCCATGTGAATATGATATTAAACCCGAACAAAGCAGTTGTCATTTTGCCAATCGGACCATTTATACCGAATATTACCAAAACAAAAAAACCAATTATTGTTGGTGGAATAGCTAAAGGTATGGTCATCAATATTTCTAAAGCAGAACTGCCGCGAATTCGTTTTTTTACAATCAACCAGCTGAATAATAATGCTATCGGCAAATTAATTATAGTTGCGATTATTGCTATTTGTATTGAAAGAACTATTGGAAACATCATTTTGGTAAGAGCTTATTTTCCTAGATTTTCAACTTCTTCTATTTTTATAAATCCGTATTTCATTATGGCTGGTGCAGTTTCTACAGATATTAGATATTTTATCAAGTTAGCTATCTCGTTTTTGTGATTTCGATCATCGATAAGAATTATTGGATATTGTATTTTAGGGTAACTATCAATTGGTATTTTGGTTGTTCTCAAGGCAGGTTTCGTAATAGCGTCAGTAGCATATACCATTCCAATTTCAGCATTACCTGTTGATATATAAGTCAGGGCTGCTCTTACATCTGAAGCTAAAACTAATTTTGGTTCCAAAATCTCCCATAGAGAATTGTTCTGTAGCGCTATCTTGGAATATTCGCCCGCAGGGGCTAGTTTTGGGTCTGCAATTGCAAATCTTGTTATATCAACCGTGGAAAGTTCGGATAGGTTTGATATATCGAATTGATTATTATGGTTAGAAACTACAACCAGTTCATTAGAAATAAAAGAGTGGATTTGTAAATTGGAATTCATTTCATTATTTAGAATTTCTATTGGACCTGTGCCTGCCGGAATGAAGATATTTGCGGGAGCTCCTTTTATAATTTGCTGTGTGAGAAGGTTGGAGGCACCGTAGCTTATTTGCAAGTCGATTATATCGTTTTGTAATTCATATTCGGTTTCAAATTCATTAAGTAAATCTGCTAAGCTGGCAGCTGCAAATATATTTATTTTAATTTCGGTTGAAGTGTTTTTACATTGAGAAATTAGTAAAAAAACTGTTAATAGTATTAAACCTAGAGTTAGGAATTTTTGTTCAGGAATAATTTTAGCTGAATCTATTTGTTTAGCCTCATTTTTTGACATTTCAAAAAAATATAAATTATAGTTGCAGATAATATCCTATAGTAACAAATTTAATGCAATCAAATAATAAATAATTTAATTTTTCTCAAGTACTAATCATAACCAGAATTTGGTTGTGCAAAATCAACCGAAATGCTATAATTTTCATTAATTGATTAAAGTGTTTTGTTTGGAGACACTTGGTTATGGTTTTAAAGTAAAGTGGGTGAACCCCACTTTTTTTGTTTGTTTTTAATTTTGTATCAGGTAACAAAGATAGGAGTTATAATATGAAGAGCGATTTTATTGTCGCATTAACTCAATTGGCTTCTGAACGTAACCTACCTAGAGAAATTGTTGTTTCTGCAATAGAAGATGCACTTTTATCTGCATATAAACGTGATAGCGTTGCAGCGAATCAAGATATTTCAGTGAAATTAGACCCTGGTTCAGGACAAATTACTGTTTTTATTCTTAAAACTGTTGCTGAAAATCCTGAAAATAACCAGCAAATAAGTTTGGAACAAGCTAGGGAAATTAAGGCAGATGCTGAAGTAGGAGAAATGGTACCAACGGATAGCCTGGTTCAAAGTGCAGGTCGTATAGCAGCGCAGACTGCTAAGCAAGTTGTATTGCAAAGATTGAGAGAGGCTGAATTAGAGTTGGTTCTTAAAGAATACGCTGATAAAGAAGGTCAAATGTTTTCGGTTACTATTCAGCGTATAGAGCCTAGGCAAATTGTCGTTGAACTTGGAAGAACAGAGGGGATAATACCATTGACTGAACAAAGTCAAGCTGAGCGATTTAGAGTGGGCCAGAGAATAAAAGTTATACTACAGTCTGTGAGGACTGCCATTAAAGGTCCCGAAGTCATTCTTTCTAGAATTGATAAGTTGTTGGTACAAAGGTTGTTTGAAACAGAAGTCCCAGAAGTTCAGGCCGGATCTGTAGAAATACTATCAATTTCTCGAGAACCTGGTTCTAGAAGTAAAGTAGCAGTCTGGGCCAAACAAGAAGGAATAGATGCCGTAGGTTCTTGTGTAGGCTTAAGAGGCATACGTATACAAAATATTGTTAATGAGTTGCAGGGAGAGAAGATAGATGTAATAGGATGGGATAGCGATCCTGCTAAATATATTTCCAACGCTCTTAGCCCATCTGATGTAGGTAGGGTGGAAATGTATCAAGATGATTTATCAGCGACGGCGATTGTTCCGCAAAAACAATTGTCTTTAGCAATTGGTAAGGATGGTCAAAATGCAAGGTTAGCAGCAAGGCTCACTGGTTGGAAAATTGATATTAAGAGTCATGAAGAAGCTATGGAAGAGGCTGGAGGTGAACTCCCTGAATTAATTCAGGATGTATCCCAAGTTGTTGAAGAATCTCCTGCAAGTAGTGTCGATTCTGTAAAACAGGAATTAGGTGATCAAGTTAATCAAGAAGCCATTCATGAAAAACCAGTATTCGACAAATCTGTATTTGAAGCAGAAACCAATGATGCAAAAGAGGAAGAAATTATCGTGCCTGATGCTAGTACCGAATTGATTGAGCAGCCGGTTGAAGAGCTAGCCGCGTTGTCCGAAGAAGAACTTGCTGGCATAACCGATACTGGACCTAGTAAAAGTGAAGAAAATGAACCTAGCGCCAAACCTGATTTAGTAGCAGAATTGCCTGAAGATATTTGGGATATTAATAAAACTAAGTCTTCTGGCGATGGAGGATTAAGGTTTGCTGAAGATATTGATGAATTGCGAAGAGGAACTGGTGGTACTAATCAGAAAAGAACGAAGCGGAAGGCTAAAAATACACGAAAGAGATAAATAATAACATTAGTGTGAGTTTTGTCTAGCAAAAACAAAAACCATATTCCATTTAGAATGTGTCTAATATGTAGGCAGAAATATAAACAGGAGTGCTTGCTGAGAATCTCGTTTAGTGGTGGTGCTTTAAGCATAGGTGATAGTGGTGAGGATATCGGACGTGGTTGTTATGTTTGTTTTGAAGAAAAATGTGTTAAAGGATTAAAGAAACAAATTGTTGAAAATAGCTTAAGAACTGGATTAGCTGATGATGAATGGATGGAATTAGTTTTGCTATTGAATAATTTGGTAAGTCAAAAAATTTGAACTGGTGCTTGAATTAAAAAGGAGTTTCATTTTGACAAGTGAAAATGGAAATGAAGTTATTTCAGGCCAAAGCAAGCCTGTAACACTAGGTTCGACTACTAGAGTAAGCGATTTGGCAAACATGTTAGGTGTGGACCCTGTTGAATTGATTAAACAATTGATGCGGCTGGGTCATATGATTACCTTAAATGACCCTCTGGAATATGAAATTGCATCTAAGATATGTACTGCTTACGGGATTGATGTAAATTCTGAATCTGAGCAACAAGCAGTTGATTCGGATAAACCTGCAACTGTCGAAGTGTTAGATCCAAATCAAAAGACTGTTGAACGCCCTCCAATTGTTACAGTTTTAGGTCATGTGGATCATGGTAAGACGACATTATTAGATTCAATAAGAAATACTAAGAAAGTGGATGGTGAAGCAGGAGGGATTACTCAGCATATTGGAGCCTATCAAGTTGGATATCAAGATAAATTTATAACCTTCATAGATACACCTGGGCACGAAGCTTTTACTGAAATGAGATCAAGAGGTGCTAAATTGACTGACATAGCTATTCTTGTAGTAGCTGCAGATGATGGAATGATGCCTCAGACGATAGAGGCGATTAGTCATATTAAAGCAGCAGGTACCGCATTGATAGTTGCTATAAATAA
>CAYRIG010000164.1:0-4272 GCA_964424315.1 uncultured Dehalococcoidia bacterium
CTCCCCCTCCCTCTTTTCGAATATAAGGAATTGCAAACTTAGACATTAAAAAATAACTTTTAAGATTAACGTTGAGAATCCGATCCCATAACTCTTCCGATGTATTTTCCACGTTGTGATATGAATCTGGAGACTGAATACCAACATTGTTAAACAATATATTTATTGTTCCAAAATTATCTACTGTTTCTTTTACCACTCTTTCACACTCAGATGCTTTAGAAACATCAGCGAGAACCAAAATCCCCTCAGACCCAATCTTTTGGATTTCAGATATTACAGCTTCTCCCGCATTTTTATCAATATCTGCAATAGCAACTTTAGCTCCTTCACGAGCAAACTCTAGTGCAGTACCACGCCCAATCCCATAACCTGCACCTGTAATTACAACGACTTTTCCATCAAAAGCTCCCATGATTTTGTTCCTTCACAGCCTACCTGAAAAGATTTGGCTGAAATTTGAAATAATGGATAATATTAACACATTAGCAATATGTACAACCACTAAACCATACATGTTCAGTCACTTTCAAAAACTTTGGTTTTATTGATCGAAATTGACAATTCATGATTATAGATGTATTGTTTGTAAACCAACTAAGATTGTCCTAAGAGCTTCATAGTTTCAACCGTTACGAGCAGTTTTTAAAAATCGAATTCATACTCAATATTACTCGACAGGATCAAAATGGCAACTGAACTAGGATACTCAACCTATGCGCTGAAGATGGTAGATCCTTTTGAAGCTTTGCCCAAAATCAGACGAATAGGTTACGATGCTTTAGAAATTTGCATGAGGGAAGGCTGGCCAACTTATCCGGGCAATTTCGATATAAGTAGCCAACGTTCACTTGCAAAACTTTCAGAGCGATTGGGCTTTCCTTCACCAATATTTTTCGGATCATTAGACGTGTGTGCCCCAGAAAATTCAAAAGATGAAATGCTTAAAGATACACTTATAAAGTTCAACATGGCTAAAGAACTTCATTATGACGACACCCCAATTCTGATGACGACTACTCCAGGCCATAATGCCCCACAATGGGACACCGATAAAGAAAAAATAAGAGATGCGTTTTTAAATCTTGGAGATTTAGCTGCGAAACATGAAATAATAATAGCAATCGAGGCTCACGCAGGTACTGATTTTGAAACACCTGATAAAGCAATTTGGTTGATTGAACAAACAAAACACCCTAATCTTAAATTAGATTTAGATATTAGCCATTTTTATGTTGAAGGCGTAGATGTGGAATATAGCGTAAATCTTTGTGCCCCTCATGCCGTTATGGTCCATATAAAAGACGGGGTAATTGAAGAAGGAAAAGTAAAATACTGTTTAACAGGTGAAGGGACAATTGATATATCAGGTTTTATCTCATCACTGAATCTCAATGGCATTGGCAATCTACCAATATATGCAGAAGTCAGCGTACAACAATCAGGTTACATAGACTATGATCCATGGTATACAGCTCAATTTTGTTTTGATGCTTTAGTTTCTGCTAGGAACAAAACAGTAAATTAGTCTCACACCAGAGTAAGACGAACACCCTGTGCATTGTCTGCACTTATCAAAATTCCTGATAAACCATCTAATGTTATATATGTAAGCGGAACATCTCTACTTTCTAATAATTCCTGTACCTTTTTTAAATCTTTAACTTTTATAGCCATAGAATATGGTCCGCTCCCAAATTCTGTTAAGAAATCCTGAATAACACCTTGACCAGTAGGTGATAAGAAATCAAGAGTACAGTTATCAAATGCAAGACTAACTCTTTTAGCAGACAAAAGATCTAAAACACCTCTATAAGATATCTCCAAATTCAAAATTGACGCCCATTGTCTTGCAGATTCCATTGCGTCATCCACTACAAGAGTAAGATTATAAATCCCTAAAGATCCATTTTTGTGATTCCACGCATTAGGAGGATTTTTGTATCTTTGCTTTATCGAATGGTCATGTTGAATAAAAAACGTTTGACTCCCTGGAAATTCATCTGGCTCTATTTCTGATTGATGCCATGAATATTCCATATCACCACCAGCAGAATGACGTGCACCATATATCGGTTCATTAATTTTTAAACCACGCGACTTTGTCTCCAAAAATACTTTTTGAACATCGGAAGTACCCATAGAAAAAATGAACACCCCTTGACGTGATTCTAAGAACACAGCCATATTTGGTCTAAACAAAGGAAGAGTTGGGTCCGTTATTGAAATTAACTCAAGATAGTCATTTTCAAAAACTACTAGTCGATTCCTAGAACCTCTACCTGGGTGCAGCCCTTCAGGCGTCACGGTAAATCCAAGATTGTTAAACACATCAGCTGTATCTTTCAAATCTCTTACAGCAATTAGTACATGATCTATAGTCAAACCCAATCTAGACTTTGCCTGTTTTGCCATTAATTACGAACTACTTCCTGTGAAACATTAATTTCTGACGATCTTCTGATTGCAAATGAGGAGTCAACTTACCCACAAATTCACATATAGTTTCACCAATCGTACTTGTTGAAGTATCAATCTCAAACTTATGGCGCAAAAAAGAAGTTTCATACTGCTGTGCAAAGCCTGCAAGAACCGTTTCTACATCTTTGTCCTGAACTAAGCCATATTTATGCGGATTATCTTTCATCCTTTTGCGAATCACATCTGCATCTGCCTTCACGTGTACAAGAACAGTGTCAGGTGCTCTATGCATTATGTCCATTTCTATATGCCGTGCATACCAACTTCTATCTGCGTATTCACCCGGCCCACCGTATCCATAATATAGCGGCGCATAAACAGCTTCGTCAAAATAAAAGCCTATGTTATTGTGATGAGCATCTCCATAAAAACCCTCACCAATATGATATTCCATATGATAACGTTGGAAAGATTCTCTTATCTTTGGGCTTAAAGCAAGAAATTGTTCATTTTCTTCATCAGTATGTCCGCTCATAGTAGGGTCTGGTCCTTTGCCAGCTTCCCATGCTTTCCACATTTCTTCCATAGTACTGCCTTCTGGAATATTTGGATGAGAAACATGAGGTAATTTCCAGTGGTCATGGAATCCAAATTCATCGCCTAAATTCTGTTTTACCCACTTGATGATCTGGAGACTTAAAGTGGTCGTCCCAGAATATTCGCAACCCATCAAAATCAGTCTCATTTCAATTCACCTCCAAAATAATGCTTAACTCTAACATATAAATATCATCTATCAACATTACTTAATGATGAATTTTATTCAAATGACTTCAATCCCAACTAAATAATACTCCTAGCATTTGCTTGTTGTGATCATATGCCATTTCGTATGCTTTTTGCATGTCTTTGTAATTTAGTCTATGGGTAATTAATTCACTTGGATTGACTTTATTTTCTTTCATCAATTTTAATATGAAGTCACATTGGCTATTCCATGACAATCTGTCTTCGTTGTTAACAAGAGGGTACAAATATCCCATTTCTCCATTAACCGCTATTATTGATATTCCCTTGAAATAAAAAAGGTCCATTGGAAGAGGATTTTCTTTTAATTCTGTTTCTCCTCTTCCAAGCAGGCTTACAATACTGACTCTTCCGTTTGGCCTTACTGTTTCCAAAGATAGTTTGAAAGCTGGCCAAGGGTTGGCTGTGAGTATTACCAGATCAACACCGTTACCGCCCGTTATCTCATCTAGTTTCTGAGCAATATCAGGGTCAGAATGTAATAGAGTATGTTCGGCTCCGAATTTTTTAGCCATATCGCATCTTGATTGATTGTTTCCGATAGCTATTATCCTTGCACCAATACTTGCACCAATTCCTACTGCACCTAATCCTAACGTGCCTAGTCCTATAACTGCTACGTATTCACTGGGAACAAAGTTTGCTTTCGTAAAACATCTATGGCTAAGGGTATATAAATGTGCCCAGACTGCATCCTCATCTTTAACCCCTTCCGGGACTTTTACTATTGGTTCAGATAAATTACCTATATATTCGGACTGATGGGATGCTCTTGATACTACCCTGTCACCTACTTTGAATCTTTTTACATTTTTACCGATAGCTTGTATTATACCGAGATTGCTATCGCCTACTGATCTTGGATAAGGTGGAGCTCCAGGTACCTGTTCTGCACCTTCATAATTCCCTCTGTCAGTTCCGATTTTAAAGGCTGTGACTTTTGTTTTTACTAATAGCTCTTCATCACCTAAAGCTTGTTTGGGTGGATCTATTTCTTCAATCACTAAATTACGCGGTCCTTTGAGTGTCGCTTTAATCATGTCT
>CAYRIG010000165.1:0-4245 GCA_964424315.1 uncultured Dehalococcoidia bacterium
ATAGATCCCAAAACCTCTACCCTGTTATAGGACGATTGGAAAATAAAAAAGAAACTTTATCAGCAGGTGAATACGATAAAAGAATGAATGAACAATTGGAATATTTGTCATATTAGGAAAGTAAAAAATATATGTGTGGAAGATTCGCTTGGTTCAATAAATCGACAGAAATCATAGATTCTTTTAAAACAGTTGATTTAAATATAGAGAAGGATTCTATAGCCGACATACCTAGTTATAACATTGCCCCATCTCAAAGAATCATCGTAATCAAATCTGAATCAAAAACTTCGTTAAATTTTCAACAAATGAAATGGGGTCTTGATTCCCCAAAAATCAAATATGATTCCAATGAAAAGTTTAGTGACAAATTAAATTTGTTTAATGCTCGTGCGGATAAAATATCCAATTCGTGGCCTTGGCAAGCTTTATATGAAAACAATCGGTGTTTGATACCCTGTAGTGGATATTACGAATGGACCAAATCGTCGATGTTTTCCAAAAATTCAACTCCTTTCATAACCCAGATGAAAAACAAAAAACCGTTTTACCTTGCTGGCCTATTTTCAAAATCTACAGAAGCATTTAATGCAAAGGATAAAGGGTCTTGCACTATCATAACCACAGAAGCTAATTCTCTACAAGGTAAAATCCACAAGCGTATGCCTGTGATAATACCTGTTGAAAATGCACCAATTTGGTTGAACACAGAAATACATAAATATTCCGATATTCAAGAACTACTTAAACCACACCCAAGCAGTTCTATGGAAATGTGGCCTATATCAAACAAAGTAGGAGACGTGAGTAATAATTATATCGAACTGATTAAACCGATATCTAGGTTATTGTTCTGAACCCGGCACTGTTTACAAGACTTTATATTCAAAAACCAAATTTCATAATATTTCTATCGTAGTTACCATCACTTACATCTGAATCTTCAAAGCCATGTTTTACAACAATTTCAACATTTGTTAATACAACATCAGATTTAACCTGAGCGTTCCTTTTTGCTAATGCCACCATAATCCTATGTGAACCGACATTAGCTATAGATTGGGGCAAAACTGCAGATAACCACACGGCTGAACTCCAATCATAAATCTGTCCGCCAAATGGATTCCCTTGTGCATCTTCCTGTAGCTGATATTCAAGTTCAACATTATCCAGTAAATTCCCATCCCAAAATATTTTTACATTGTCCCCTTGCGAATACTCTTCGAGCCTTAATCTCAATAAAATATTGGGTTGAGAGTCAGACCCAAATCGGTCGTGTAAATTGATTCTAATCTCAGGACCGATATCACTAAAGGTTTTATCAAGTTTTACAGGAACATCGCCCCATACACGGTCATAAGTAAATGCACCACGCCATTCACCTGTTTGAGGGTCATATCGATGAGTGGCAGCATATATCTTATCTTTATCTTTAAGAGAATCTATGGTGCCTATTTCATTCAGCAAGCTTCTTCTTGATTCTCGGTTTGCATGCCAATTGTATAAATATAGTCCATCAACTCCAGAATTCAGGTAGTTATATGCAACCGCCCTAGTACGTAGAGAATCCTTATACTTTGGGCTCTCTGGACCAGCATAATTTTGGAAATCCCAACCGTCTACTCTAGCATCCAAACAAGGAAACAGTTTAACGGAATGTTTTCGGGTTAATTCTAAATATTCTTCAACGTTTATTGAGGGATCTGTATGAGCCGCCCCTGCAGGTATCAAAAGATCAATCAATTCATCATCCACCCAAGCATCTACGTCGTAACCTAACCATTTACTGATATGTAAAGTTGGAGCTACGCGAGCTGCAATACTAAAATCTTTATTTCTTTTTTTACTGAGGTCATTTGCCAAATCTTTGATTCTTTTATGAAAATCAGTTAACAGGTATCTTAATCGGTATCCATAACCTTTTGGGAAATGAAAAGGGTGGCGTTGCCAATCAAGTTCAATGCCATCCCAATCGTATAATTCACATACTTCTTTAACATGGTCCATTTTATGCTTACGGACTTGTTCATGTTCGAAATTCCAAGATAACTGAAACCATTCTGAAGTCTGGTCTCCAAGTAGCAACTCTGGATTATCGATTCTGAATTTGGTTAATTCGCTATGGTGCAAAGTTTTTAATTGATCTATACCAGCCCCACCAAAATGGTTGTCATTCATACGAACAGATGCGAATATTCTTAATCCAAGTTCTCTAGCTCTTTTAATCATTTCCTTATGAGGATCTTCTCCTCTTTCAATCATAGCCAAAATATTCTCATTAAAATTGTAAGCATGAGCATGCTCATATATCCTTCCAGTATGCTCTCCCACAACAGGCAAAATTTTGCTTTCCCATTTTGCTTGATGTTCTCCCACACACCAAAACAAAGTATCAACCTGTGTATTTTCAATAGGAGCAAACACCTTATCCAAAAACTCATCCATACTTTGAGGATAAGCCGAATATGCATGAGGGTTGCCATCCCAGTTATATATTAATTGATATTTATTTTTATCCATCAATTCCTCCATCAATCGCATCTAATTCCTTATTTGGTAGGTTTTTTAATTTCCAAACTAATAGATATACCAAAGGGGTATCTGCTACACCAACTGCAAGCTTTATAAGATAAGTGACCCATATCATACTCCATATGTCAGTCCAGCTATAAGTACCTGCAAATGCAACAAGTACAAAAATAATAGTATCTATTGCTTGAGAAACCAATGTGGAGGCATTATTACGTAACCAAAGATATTTGCCTCCAGTAATCCTTTTCCACATATCGAAGGCTAATACATCGTGGTTTTGGCTAACCAAAAACGCTATCATTGAAGCAATTACTATACGTGGAACTGCACCTAAAATCGTGTCATAAGCTTCTTGGTCAATCCAAAATGAAGCTGCTGGGATTTTACCTGAAACAAATATCATCACAACCATCATCACATTAACAGCAAATCCTATCCAAATTATCTTTGTTGCAGTCTTTCTGCCGTATATTTCAGAAATCACATCTGAAATTAAGAAGGTTAGTGGATAAGCAATAATACCAGCATCAATGCTTTCTGAACCTATAGCGATAATTTTTACCGCTGTTATATTTGCAACCAAAATTAAGGACGCAAATACCATTGATAAACCTACTAGATACATATTCCCGACCTATCATCAAGATATATAGTGGTATTGATATTCAATGAATTCTGTATGATAAACATGTTTAATTTCTGAGAGGTTTGCCAGTTGTTAATATATGGCTGATGCGATCAGCGGTCTTTTCATTGCCACATAGATGTAATACTACCTCTTTTTCCAGGTCAAGAAAATATTGCTCTGATTCCAATTTCCCAGGAGCCCCATTCCCACCTGTGATTATATATGCCAGTTTACTTACAATTTCTATGTCATATTCGGTCGGATCATTTGAACCGAATATCCCAGGAATTTCATCAATAAGTCTCTCTCTTATTTCACTCCCTAAAACAGGTATCGAATTATTGAATGTAGTTGAGTATGACTCAATTGAAAGTTCTAACGCTTTTTGTTTAGCAAATTCAATTAGATTACTACTTTCGATTATGATATCTGATCTATTTAGATATCCTAATTTTTTAGCATCTTGCGCATCTTTAGATACCGCTCCCAATGCTAATGTAGTAAAGACACCTAAAACTTCTGTATATTTTTCAATTGGGTCAGTTTTGTCTTGTAAATTTGAGAAAGCCTTTATCAACATTTCTTTACATCCTCCACCAGCAGGTATCAATCCTGCTTTAACTTCAACTAATCCACAATATACGTTAGAAACTGTAACAGACATGTCAGATGGAAAAACCATCTCCAATCCTCCGCCCAAAGTCAATCCAAATGGTACTGAAACTACTGGAAAGGCGGATTTTTTCATCTGTGTCAAAGACGATTGAAATTGGGCCATAAATGTTTCTATTTCTTTCCAATTTCTATTTTCAATCGCATTCAAGATTAATTTCAGATTGGCACCTACAGAAAAATGTTTAGCATCTTTACTTCCCAATACCAATCCTTTGAAATTTGCTTCAACTTTAGTAACAGAGGTTTCAATCATGGATATCATTTCAAAACCAATAGCTTGTTTTGGAGAATGAAAATCCAAAAATGCTATGTCATCTCCAACATCATAGAGAGTAGCACCTGAATTTGTAGCTATGATATTTTGGAATTCTATTTGCGATTCATTCATGATTTACTTTACTAATATTGTT
>CAYRIG010000166.1:0-4182 GCA_964424315.1 uncultured Dehalococcoidia bacterium
AAATGATTAAGCATACTATTTCAAATAGTACCCAACTCGGTAATAAACCTATAGAATTGACTCTTTCCGATCGGTCTCTTGGGTTAATGCCATGGGGACCACAGATGGGTTGGTGGAAACTTATCCGGCAACCCTCAAGCAGTTTCAGATGCAAGTTCTAACTGGAAGGGTTATTAACAGTAAACATCATGGCTATAAAAGCAATCAGATCTCTTTACTTTCCGGAATTTCGAAAGATCATGTATTTACATATTTTTCTTTCAACCGGATTTTGGATACAACAAATAGTCTTAGGCTGGATAGTGTATGACCAGACAAATTCTCCTTTACTTACAAGCCTCGCTTTAGGTATTGATACGATCCCAATATTGTTTGGTGGATTTATAGGCGGAGCTGTAGTTGACCGTTTCAATCCAAAAACATGTATCCTTTTTGTAACAAGTGTTCAATTTATTTTGGTTTCTTTTTTAGCAGGAATCATGTTTTTGAATATATTTTCAATATGGTTCATTTACCCTATATCTCTGTTGATTGGCGTCACATGGACCGTATATGACCCTGCTAAAATAAGTTTGGGAATGAAACTAGTAGACAAAGACAGTATTCCAAATATTTTCGGCATGTGGATTTTTGGACTCAACATACCAAGAATACTAGCGTCAATTTTAGCCGGATATCTGTTAGTTTATCTCGGAGCAAAATTTGCTCTATTAATTGAAAGTCTTATTATTTTTTCCGCATTCTTGTCTATTTGGTCTTTGAAATATGAACATCCGATTTCTAAAAACTCCAATATATCTATCAAACAAATATACATAGATATTAAAAACTCAGTCGCGATTATAAAGAACAACAATATATTGATTGGATTTTGGCTTTTGTCGTTCATGACTATTGTGTTTTTGATACCTTCAACAACTGGGTTACTTCCAGTTTACGCGTCAGATGTATTAAAGTTAGACGCCCGAGGTTTAGGGTTCCTCCAAGCATTTTCTGGCATAGGACAAATATGCGGTATTTTCACCATAGGAATGCTCACACATAAAAAAATGGGTAAATATGCTGTTTGGTCCATATTTATATCCGCATGTTTTGGAATATTATTTGCTTTATCAAATACTTATTATTTATCTATTTTATTTATTGCTACAGTAAATTTTTGTATTGCCGTTTTCCACAATTCAACAAGCTACGTAATGTTTAACATTATCGATGAAAATTATAGAGGCAGACTTGCAGGATTGCAGCTTTCAAGTTTTGGGCTATTTATCGTAGGTACGATACTGTCAGGAACACTAGCAAATCTGTTTGGATCATCAATATCGACTATGACCTGTATGGCTCTCATAATAGCCATATCATCCATTATTGTTACCAAATACAGAGCCATTTATGTAAATGAATGAATGAATTTGTAAAGCTTAACACTATTGTTTTTGGAATTAATTAACACTCGAGGTGGTACACCTCAAATAGAAGAGGGGGGTCCCTTTGCAAACGAGTTAACTCACCATTATCAAGTAAATAGTGCGAATGGTTTAGAAATTATGATTTATAAGTTTTATGGTAATACCACAACCTTAGTTTTGGGTTAAAATACCAATTTAATGAATACGATAATAGGTATTAGTGGAATATCAGGAGCAGGTAAAACAACTCTTGTAAAAGCACTATCCAAAAAAATAAAGGCAGCTAAGTTACACTGGGATGATTTTGACGAAATTTCAATTAGCCCAAAGAATTATTTGAATTGGTATGAAAATGGTCAAGATTATGAAGCATTTGATTATCAGGCAATGGCTGATGCCCTAAAGACACTTAAATCAAATCAAATATATAGACACACGGTTTTAAACATAATGATAAATCCTACTCCAACAATATTTGTTGATTTGCCACTTGGAGCTAAGCATTTACAAACTGCGAAGTTTATTGATTTTTTCATTCATATAGACATCCCATTAAACCTTGCTCTATGCCGGAGAATCATCAGAACTTCTAAGGACAAAACCTATGAAGAATTGATAAATGAGCTTAACAAATATCCAGCTATACGAAAGCTGTTCATCATGGAAGATGTGAAAAACTGTGCAGATTTAATTTTGGATGGGAAATTAAGTGTTGATATGTTAGTGTCCAAAGTTTTTTTAAAAATTAAATCGTCACGGCTATCCACCACTACAAATCCATAACTCTAAGACATACACCACACAGCCACACGCAACCGCAACAATCACCAAAAGTCCATCAACCAACCCACAGCCCAAATCAACCCAAGTCCAAACACAATCAAGCCAAGTAAGAATCCAACCACCACCGCTAACATTTGACCCAACCTCTTAATCACAGCAATCTATTAATTACTACAAGCACCAATACCACCACAACAATAATGGTCAAACCTAATTTACTAATATTCATACAGCAGATAATACCTTTTAACCATGACCACAGCAATCACATCATGTTTAGATTAATTTTGGTGGTGAAAACCACATTTGGGTGCCAAATCTACTATCGTATTCCAAGTAATTCCAGTGAATTCCTATGTTTAATCTTTTCTAACGGTTCAATTGGTATAACCGGTAAATTATGATGTTTACAAAATTCAGGCAATCCATTCAAAAATGAAATGTTCTCACTTGGAGTTGTAATAGGCCAATCTGATGCGAATAATAGTTTATGCATCACATTCCACTCAAAAGCAAGTCGAAATCCATTATAAGCTGACCATGGCCTGTAAAATTGGGCAGATATATCCGCATAAACATGCGGATGTTTTCTTATAACTGCTATGCAGTCTTCGTGCCATGGATGACCCATGTGAGCCATTACTATTTTAAGTTGCGGGAAAGAAGTAGCTATTTGGTCCATATATATTGGGTATGAAAATTTTAATGGGGATTTTGCTATAGGTACAGTTCCTTGGTGGAAAACAATGGGTAGGTTGTTTAATTCAGCAAACCCATACAATTTTGCAGCATTTTCTCCCAAAGGATTAAAGTTTTGATAGTTAGGACCTAATTTTATACCTTTTAGGTTTAAATCCTCTTTACACCGATTTACTTCATTGAGTACTGATTTATCATCAGGATGCACTGACATAAATCCGATGATTTTATCCGGTCTCATCGCGGCAATCTCAGATGTTGTATCGTTCACATTTGCTTTTTTATTACCTACATTATCTCCAAATCCTAATTCATCTAGAAAATCGTTTTTGTCTGGATGCCGTGCTATCCCAAATAATATAGCGAAATCCACTGGCTCCATTGCTTCAAAATAGTCTGGAATACTAGTAGTTGTTTTAACAGCCTTATCCGGTCTCACTCTCTCATCATATTGCTCTTCATTATTGGCGACATTTTCATAATGACTTGGGATATGAGTATGAACATCAATTATCATTTGTTTTCCTATTTCAATTTTTTATTCTGAATGGCTTGAGATTTATTTGGGAATTGGCCAAGCTTAAATTTATACTCATAAAGGTTAGAGTTATCATAGCCCATTCACTCTAATAATTCTGGGTTCTAGCATCAACAAAATTATCCTGCTTATTTATATGAAGTTCTTCTGACTTTCCTTCAACCTGCTACTTTTTCAGTTGGAGCTAGGTACAGGCCATCCAAACCCGGTTAGCACCTCACGTAACAAGTCCATCTCTTCTTCATTCATGTTTCCGGATGGGGGCCTAGACGGTCCACAGGATCTGCCCATTGCGGCTGTAAGACCTTTCTTAACCACAGATTGGCCTCCGGTTCGTGCACCGACTTTGGCATAGACCTTGTCTAGAGGACCGTTTACTGAATCGAGCAGTGCTTGAGCCTCTTCGTATTCTTTGTTCTCACATAACTCCCAAACGCGGAGGTCATGGGGCGGATGAATGTCTACTGTGTGGTTAATGTAGCCTTTGCCGCCAAGTTTATGACAAGCTACTGCCCCATGGCCGTTGTCGATGATGTTGAAGGTGTCTGCGAGTTCGTAGATGTCTTCGTATTCACCAACTACACCTCCCCACTTTATCGCAACAATGTTTTCCAGATCCACCATTTTGCGATAAGTATCCATATAGATTGGGGTGTGCATTCCTTTGGTAACATAAACCATGATCCCAATATCTATGGCGTCTGAAAGGTCACTGTAGAACTGAAGTATTTCGTTCTGTTTTGGGAGGTTGAA
>CAYRIG010000167.1:0-4107 GCA_964424315.1 uncultured Dehalococcoidia bacterium
ACATTGAAAAAAGCCATGATATATGGAAATACCATGGGTTCATTCGCAGTAGAAACATTTAGCGTTGATAAATTGGTAAAATTAAGTATTGATGAAATAGAAAATCGTGCTAAAAGCATAATGGATAAATCAAATATATAGCACGATTATGATTGCAAAAAATTGGTAATAATGGAGGCTGCAATAAACCAACAATGAGTAAAGGTGATATCAAAAACATAAATCTTTCTAAGAAAGGCAAGCAAAGAATTGAATGGGCAGCAAGAGAAATGCCGGTATTAAATTCAATCAAATCTCGATTCAAAGAACAACAACCTTTTAAAAATATGCGGGTATCTGCTTGTTTACACGTAACAACAGAAACGGCTAATTTAGCTATAACTTTGAAAGAAGGAGGGGCAGATTTGGTGTTATGTGCTAGTAATCCACTTAGTACTCAGGATGATACGGCAGCTGCACTAGTCTCTGAGTATGAAATACCCACCTATTCAATTCGTGGTGAAGACACAGACACTTACTACCAACATATTGATGAAGCTTTAGAACACAAACCTCATTTCACCCTTGACGACGGTGCTGACCTTGTGACAAAACTTCATACTGAACGTCAGGACATTATAGCCAATGTTCGTGGTGGTTGCGAAGAAACGACCACAGGGGTTATCCGCCTTAAAAGCCTTTCAAAAGAAGGGAAGCTACAATATCCAATGATTGCTGTTAACGATGCATCAACCAAACACCTTTTCGATAACAGATATGGGACGGGCCAAAGTACTCTAGATGGGATAACGAGAGCAACAAATATCCTTTGGGCAGGCAAAAATGTAGTTATAATCGGTTATGGATGGTGTGGAAGAGGAGTAGCTTTGCGAGCTAAAGGTATGGGAGCCCAAACAATCGTGGCAGAAGTAGATCCAATTCGAGCATTAGAAGCAGCTATGGACGGTCACCAAGTTATGTCAATGACAAAAGCCTCCCCTATAGGAGATATTTTTATAACACTAACTGGAGGCATGGAAGCAGTAAATTCAAATCATATTGAGATGATGAAAGATGGTGCCATTATAGCCAATAGTGGACATTTCAATGTGGAAATAGATATAGAAGGACTAAACAAAATCTCATCTTCCTCGAGAGAAGTAAGAGAGTCTGTCGAAGAATTCAGACTAAATAATGGAAAATGCGTTTATTTATTAGGAGAAGGACGTCTAATAAATCTTGCAGCGGCTGAGGGACATCCATCTGCTGTAATGGACATGAGCTTTGCAAATCAGGCTCTTTGTGTTGAATATTTGTCAATAAACTCCGATAAATTAAAAGCAGATGTGTTCCCTGTGCCAGAAGAAATAGATCATCAAGTAGGTCAAATGAAACTCGACGCTATGGGCATGTCCTTAGACGTATTGACACAAGAACAAGTCAAATATTTGAATAGCTGGAATGTTGGTACTTGATATAACAAGATTTAAACAAACACATTTAATGGAGTAAAGTCATGACGTTTAGTTTTACAGAATCAAAATCTTACCTTTATACTTCTGAATCGGTTACAGAAGGACACCCTGATAAATTATGTGACCAAATCTCAGATGCTATTTTAGATTCATTTATCTCACAGGATCCAAACGCCAGAGTTGCTTGTGAGGTTTGTACTACAACTGGTTTAATCGTAGTTATGGGCGAAGTTACAATTAAAAAAGGGCATGTAGATGTCCCAGAAGTTGTCAGGAATACAATTAAAAAAGTAGGGTATACAAACCCAACCTACGGATTCGATTATAAATCAACAGGCGTATTAGTATCCATTGACAAACAGTCTGAGGATATAGCAGGAGGTGTTGATGTTTCGCTAGAAACACGAGATCAAGAAAATAAATCAGCTGACCCATTGGATACTCTTGGTGCCGGCGACCAAGGGATGATGGTTGGATTTGCATGCAATGAAACTCCCGAATTAATGCCTTTATCAATTTCATTGGCTCACAAATTATGTAGGAAAATGTCAGATGTCAGAAAAAATGGTGATGTCCCATTTCTCAGGCCTGATGGTAAAGCACAGGTCACAATAGAATATTCATATGGTAAACCTAAGCGAGTACATACAGTAATACTTAGCACACAGCATGACCCGGACGTTTCACAAAAAGATATCGAAACTGCTCTTTTCAAAAATGTTATAAATGAAATCCTACCAAAAAATTTAATAGATAATGACACTATTTATCATATAAATCCTTCAGGAAGATTTGTTATAGGTGGTCCAGTGGGAGATGCGGGACTTACTGGTAGAAAAATTATAGTTGACACTTACGGAGGAGTGGCAAGACATGGTGGAGGAGCATTCTCAGGCAAAGACCCAACAAAAGTAGATCGTTCTGCAGCATATGCTGCCAGACAGGTTGCAAAAACCATAGTTGCAGCTAAATTAGCTGATAGAGCCGAAATTCAATTGTCATATGCTATAGGTATATCAAAACCGATATCTATTTCAGTTGAGACGTTCGGCACAAACAAAATACCAGATCCAGAAATAATCGCTGTAGTTAATAGGCATTTTGATTTAAGACCAGGAGCGATAATAGATAATTTAAATTTAAGAAGGCCAATCTACTCTCAAACTGCTGCATACGGTCACTTTGGAAGAGACGATTTGAATCTACCATGGGAAAATACTGACAAAGCCAAAATCATTACGGACGAAATGGCCAAATAAGACACGAGTAGTAATTAAAAAATAAATAATAGGCTATAAAAATTGAACCTTCCTATAAAATTTGGTACAGAAGGATGGAGAGGCATAATAGCCGATGATTTTACCTTTGATAACGTAAGATTATGTGCGCAAGGAGTTGCTGAATTAATTCAAAGTAATAAACTGCAGGGGAATAAATCGATTTTAATAGGTTATGATACTCGATTTGGTTCTGAATCTTTCGCACAAATAGCAGCAGAAACAATTGCTGCTAATGGAATACCTGTATATTTATCCACTAAACCGGCTCCGACACCCGTATTGTCATTCAATACAAAGCACTATAACCACCAAGCAGCAATAATAATTACCGCAAGTCATAATTCGTATAAATGGAATGGCTTTAAACTAAAACTAGCATATGGAGGCCCAGCTGATACACAAACAATAACGGAATTAGAACAACATATAGCTGCTGTATCACAAAAGAAAAAGCCTTTTACGACTAAACGGAATTCTACTATAGAATATTTTAATCCTGACGAAACCTATATACCTCATATCAAAAAATTGATTTCTCTCGACTTAATATTGAATTCAGGTTTATCAATAGTTATCGATCCGATGTGGGGAGTTGGTTCTGGCTATTTATCTTCTTTATGCTCTAGTAATTTAAATAAGGTCACCGAAATACGTTCGAAGCATAATCCTATGTTCCCAGGAATCGACCAACCTGAACCAGTTGGTAAAAATCTATTAGCACTACAACGAAAGGTTATATCTACCTCGTCCGACATAGGACTAGCTAATGATGGAGATGCTGACCGATTAGGAGTTGTTGATAAAGATGGCAAATACATTTCTTCGTTGCAAATTTTCGCCCTTTTGTGCCTTCATCAATTAAAATTTCTTGGTAATAAGGCTCCCATAGTCAAATCTATCACCATGACAAACCTGATAGACAAACTAGGGAAGTACTACAACGTCCCTGTTTTTAGCACCTCTGTAGGTTTCAAAAATATAGCACCTATTATGATTTCAGAAAATGCGATGGCTGCCGGAGAGGAAAGTGGAGGCTATGCCTTTAACAATAATATGCCAGAACGCGATGGTATTTTAAGCGGTCTGTTGCTGTTAGAAATGATGGCTATTTCTGGGAAAAGTCTTTCAGAATTAATTGAACTTCTCGAATCTAAAGTAGGCACCAATCACTACAATCGAATAGATATAAGAATACAAGATGAGCAAAAAAAAGAATTAATGGATAAATTGATTTCCTCGCCATTGGTTCATATTGGTGATAAAAAGGTATTGGCCTTTGATAACACCGATGGGTTTAAATATATACTTGATGATGAAGGTTCTTGGTTACTAATTCGATTCTCAGGAACTGAACCATTATTACGAATTTATGC
>CAYRIG010000168.1:0-4020 GCA_964424315.1 uncultured Dehalococcoidia bacterium
TATAAAAACAAATATAAAATTAATTGCGGTTTATTGATATGAAAAAATCCTACCACATGACATTGTATCAGAAACATGCATTCTTATAAGCTTATATCATATCGTAAACGAACCCACCATACCAGAGATAATAAAGAATAGTCAGCATGAATGCTTGAAAAACGATTACGCAGCACTTTCCACTACTGTTTAGTTCCCAGTATTCTTTCATATATCTGCCTCTACACTCGCAATCAACACATATTCCTTACATTTATTTATCACATTTTGATTTCTTTGGAATTCTTTTACAATGGCATATGATGTTCCATCTGAGGAGCTCTATTGTATCTAAAATCAAGCTCCAAACATTAATTTTCAGAAATAAGTCCGAGAAATTAAACATCTCAGAAACGCAAAGAGACTCATAGGCGGCTTAAGAATTAAGGACTATTTTCAAAAGTATCGTTGAAAAAAACAAGTCGATGTTTTTCACAACTCCTGTAAATACTTTGAATCGGTTTTTATAAGTGAATTCATACAGCTCCATGAAGGTCGGATTGCCATTGCACCCATACTGTCTATGGCTCTGTTCCCTTTATGCATCGAGCAAAATAACGTTAATGTGCATTCGACAGGCCAAAATAATGACTAAGCCGGTCCCAGCGATGCCATAGATGGTGGGAACCTCTAGCTACAGTGTTTACTTTTACGACCCCTCTCGCATACTGTTGGCCATGATAATGTATGCGATATTCGTATTGAGGATGCCCCAAATTGACCTTATCATAAACTTTTTCCTATAAGAGCTTTTTTCGGTCTATTTATCGAGAACGTAGCTTATCAACCATGAAAGTACATCGATACAGTCTCCAAATTCTAACATGATTTTGATTTTCAAAATTTAAATTAAATTTTTATATTTCATAAAAAATTCATTGTTATTATTAACAGATAAATAAAATTTAAATTAAATTTAATTAATAAACTATAATACTATGATTAAAATTAAATTAAACAATTTAAATACAATTTAAACATTTTATAATAGTTTCAAATGAAAAGAGGGAACAAAAAGGAAGTAGTCGCAGTGAACAGGAAATCGAAATCCAAGAAATACAGCAAACCCGGTAAGAAAAGCAAATTCTCGAACAAGAGGATATAAGAATCAGTTGGTGCCAAATCGAATAATAATGCTGATGATGACTTTGCCGATGATTTTGCAGATATTGACGATGAGGATGAAGATTATGGTGGAGAGGATGAAGAGGAAGAAGATGATGAAGAAGATGAAGAAGAGGAGGAAGATGACGAAGAAGATGAAGATGAAGAGGAGAAGGAAGACTCGTTTAAGAGGTATGGCTAGAAGTATCCAGCATCAAAGAAGTATTCAAATAAAATGGGTAAAAAGAAAGGTCTGAGCAAACCTCTTTCAATAAAAGCCGACATGTCCATGAGATCAAATCGATCCAGATACTCACGAAGATCAAGGGCAACTGAACCTAAAGGAATCCAGAAATTAAGAGCAGAAAGAGCGCTCAATCTAGCTGGTATAACAAATTACAAGGGGTTGAGTAAGACTATCTTCGAGACTGATTCCATCCAAGTCGCAAAACAAAAAATCCAAAAACTCCTTGAAAAGCAATCAAAACAAAAAAGAGTCATATCCTAAAACCGCACTGGGTCCCCAAAAGTAACAAAAATCCTATTAAGCGAAGACTTCTCTGACAACTTGGAAAAGCTAAAAAAACAAAATTACTAATACGCCGATCAGGAATTCCCATCCTCAACTGGCTCGCTTTTGATAAAACAGATTGGTGAAGACTGGTATTCCAAGAAAATACAGGGGTAGGAGATTAAGTGGGTTAGTTTGAAGGAAATTCATAATGATTATAAATCGCCGTGGATGGATGAGAAGCCTAATGTGATTGGGAGGTTTGTGTAGGGGAATAATGTGTCCAATCTTGATTTTATAAACGCAATGATTCTTGTAGGATCTGATTACAGACTCTGCAAACGAGTCATGTCCTTCAAGGCATTAGAAGACTTCACGGATATCGGCCTCTACACAGTTCGCTTGTTCAAAAACCAAAAGCAAAACTACTTTGTGACCTTAGACGATCGGCTGCCAAGTATCATCTCACCAAACGGAGAAAGAATTCCACTGTTTACCAGATCTCCCGATAAACTTGATTTCTGGTTCTGTTTCATTGAGAAGGCGTATGCTAAACTGAACCAGAATTATCATATCCTTAATTATAGGAATTTGAGGCAGTGTGTGCTGGATTTGACTGGTATTGATCCATAGATCTTGAAGTTTAAGAAAGATGATCAGTTTTAGATTATTAAACTGATGTTGATAATGAAGGCGAATAAGTCGGTGGTTGGGTGTTTTAATACAAGGGACTCGAATTAAAGTGGTGAGAGGCCACCAAAGAACCACGTGTTTATTGTTGAAGACGTCGAAGTAATCAAACAATCAGGCCAAATTCTAACAACCGAGAATAAATTCAAGATCAAGCTTGCAAACCCGTGGAGTAATTCCATTTAGAAATAAGATGAAAGTGACTAGTTATGGCATCTAACATATGGGTAGTTTCTTGATTAATTTAATAATTTGGTGATTATAAAACAGTTTCCGAAGAATTGGAGAGGGTATCGGGTGGACTGTAAGCTGAGTCCTTGTTTAGGTGGGCCAGAAGGGAATTCTTGGTTGTCGGCTTAACAATGTGTGTTTGATATAAACTGCAACAAAGTCGAAACCATAAAAGTACCCCCACTTCACCATCATCCCCCATAACCATTTCTAGGTCTTCCTCAGACTCGGGATGTACGACAACCTCGACAAAGCCTACCTCCAATACAACTTCGGCTTTGTGCTATTCCAGATAACCAAAAAGCAACTCCGCATGCAGTAGTTCAACAACAAGCGTGTTAAAGGAAGAAAAAATAACAATTTTTATTAGCTTGCAGAGGATTCATTTGATCTTGGTCCAGGGAGGTATGCTATTGTCCCATTTGGCATGTAAAAAGGAGAGAGTATATTTCTCCACTTGGACATTTTCACAGACTGTTATCCGGCGCTGTTGGTGTTCAAGCAGAAAACTGAGAATATCATTGTTCAGTCCAGTGCCACTGTTGAACAAGGAGATTCACTTGAAGTAAATCAATACAAATATTTTGTTTATGGTTTTAATAGAGATATCTGAAGGATAGACCGGTGATGAAGATTTTAGAGGATATTGAAGACCAGTATACCAAAGAGGAAGTGTAAGAATGTTTAGTTCCTAATTAGTCAACAAAGTATGAGCAAGTTGAAGCCAAAAGATCAATGATGGCTGTAAACCGAGCCACTGGCAAGCGATCCCAACAGCCCGCTCAACAAATGCAAATCGGCAGCAACGACCATCGACTCATCGATGGAAAAATGCAAAGCGTTCAAGAACAAGCCACCATAAAAGTGCTTATGGGGTTAGACGTTGTAGACGACACCGAAAAACCCTTTCAAGATAATAAGGTAACGTAGAATTTGGTTGAAGAGAAAATCAAGGATATAGTCGATTTAAATGATTACGGCCTAACCGATAAGGGGATAAAATCAATTATCCCTTATCTGATTGATTAGCTATCTCTAAAACACTTGTGGCTGAAGAACAACGAGATGACAAATGAGTCATTTTTGTTGCTGGAGAAAGCGCTGGAAAGTAACCACCGGTTTGAGATCGAGGATTTGGATTTGTCTGATAACGACTTGGATGATTAGTCGGCGAAGATCATTATAACTATGATTTCTGATCCGTAGGGGTTTACAAATCTGACGAAAATTGATCTAGTTGGCAATAAGAGAATGGGAAAGAATAATAAATATAAGATAGCATAGATTCTTGAGAAAAGGAATTCGGGATGAGGCAGGGGTTGGGTATATGGATATAAAATTGATTTTAAAATTAAATTAATTATTATATAATTTAAATCGGTTAAGAATCATTTAAAGTTATTGTTTATTCTATTTTAACTAATTTAATTTAAAATTAATTTAAA
>CAYRIG010000169.1:0-3996 GCA_964424315.1 uncultured Dehalococcoidia bacterium
TAATCACCGAATCTTCTTTTCAAAATAACTGAATAAGAAAATTAAATATCAGACGGAGCAAAACATGCCAAAATCTATAGCAGCGGAATCAGCAAAAGAAAGAATAAAATCTATTTATCCTGAAGGTGGTCCAGGGAGAAACCTTAAAAAAAGGTTTGCGGACGGAGAAATCCTTATAGGTGCAACTATAGCGGAATATTGCAGACCATCTTTGATAAAAATATACCAACAAGTTGGATTTGATTTCGTTTACATAGAATATGAGCATACTTTTTTTGATATGCCAACATTCGCAGATACTGTATTATCCGCACGTGACAACGGATTACCTGTAATAGCAAAAACACCCCAATTGGAAAGACAAGAAATAGCTAAGCTGATTGAATGCGGTGCAGTTGGCATTCAACTGCCAAGAACTGAAGACAGATCTCAAGTTGAAGAACTTATGAGTTACATAAAATTCCCTCCCACAGGCACACGGGCTACTGCTTCAGGCTATGGCAATAGTGATTATTTAAAGCCTTCTTTAAAAAGCCAGTGGATAAAAGAACAAGACTTGGAAACTACTGCAGTCATACACATTGAAACCAAATTAGGTTGTCAAAACGCAGAAGAAATCATCAATACTCCAGGCGTCGATATGGTATACGTAGGAACAGGTGATCTATCAATCGATATGGGACATCCAGACGAGAAAGACCACCCTGAAATAATTGAAGCTATGTCTAAGATATTATCCATTTGCAAAAAATATCAAATACCTTTCGGTTTAACCGCTTCAAATGCTGAAAGTGCTAAATTTTGGATGAAACAAGGCGCACAATTTTTTGAAGGGCCTCATGAAATTAGTTTCATTACTGAAGCATCTTCTAATTTTGTAAAAAGCTATAAATAAATTTAAACTAAACGGTAGTGTATATATAATATATACTGAAATCTAAACACCCTATTAATCATGAAGGTGGAATTTGTACAAATCTATTCTTTTCGTCTTTGTATGGATGATATGCGTAGCAGTATTAAGCGTATTGCCAAATATAATTTTAACTGAAGTACTAAACATCACGTTAAACCCATGGGCTATGGCTGAAGTTTATTCAACATCACTCCTATTATTAGGATTTATATTCCATAAATTTCTTTCGCAACCAAAAAAACGAATCTCCAAAGAATTAGATCAAGAAATAATAAAAAGGGAAAGAAAATATACTAAATTAATAGCAAAATCAATGTCGGCTTCAGCATGGACAGGTGGAGCCGTTTTAATGACTATTACAATAGCCCATATAGCGATATCGGGGTTAATATTTTTCCCATCGAGTATAGATCCAAACTCTATCATACAATTTTTGTCGATAACTACATTAATTACAGTCCCAGCTCTAACTTAAAATCAAGAAAAACAATTGAAATTCGAGCAGATTCCAGAAATAACAATAGATGAATTAATAAAATCCTATGACGCATTACTGTTTGATGCCTATGGAGTTCTGATAAATTCATCAGGTCCACTCCCCAAATCAAACTATATAATAGATGAGCTAAACTCGATCAAAAAACCCTACCTTATTTTAACTAACGACTCTTCAAGATCGATTGAAGCTTCATCTAGACGCTACGGAGAATTCGGACTAGAGGTCCCTACGGAAAAAATCATCACATCTGGCTCACTAATTCAAAACTATTTTTCAAAAAATAATTTAATCGATCAATCATGCTGTGTTTTAGGAACAGATGATACTTTTGAATACGTAATTAAAGCGGGAGGTCGGATTGTATCGCCGAAAGATACATTTCAAGTACTAATAATAGGTGCAATTTCCGGATACCCTTTTGTCGAAACAGCCAGCGACCTTATATCAAAACTGTTTTCCATTATTGATAGTCAAAGCACAGTTGAATTGATCCTTATGAATCCTGATTTACTGTATCCTAAAACTGAGAATTCCTTCGGCTTAGCCGCCGCGAGTTTAGCACAACTTATCGAGGAAGCATTATCTCTACGTTATCCTATGAACGAAACTTTGACTTTCACTAAACTGGGTAAACCTTATTTACCAATTTTCGAAAAAGCTTTTGCCAAGACCAGAACCAAGAAAATGGTGATGATTGGAGATCAGCTACATACAGATATACAAGGTGCAAAAAACTTTGGGATTGATTCAGTATTAATGGAAACAGGAATCAGTTCATTGAACTCTGAAATACCTGAAAATTTGCAACCTACATACAGAATGAAGAATCTGGGATAACTCAGGCAAACTCTATAGAAGCATCTTTAAACCATGCAATCAACGCCTGAGAATAACTACGTCTAACTATTACTCTGATAACATTATTTTCTAAAGGGAAACAAATGACATTAATCTTATCAATCGATCCTTGGAAACATTGACCAACATTAAAATATTTCTGATGTAAATCGATGGAACAACCTTTCGAAATTATATTACGTACATCTTGACCTTGAATATCGAGTATAATTTGCCCGCTGGATAAATCCACAGCAGAATAATGTATGCCCTGTAATTCCCTTTCTAAATTCATTCCCGCAGTTATTAATTGGTCTTTGGGTAGTATCACAAGTCTCTCGTCGGGACCCAGCCACAAAGCAAATTTTTCATTTTTATTCACTACAGTATTTGGTGCCATTTCAAGATTTAAACCTAGCACACTCTTTATACTCGACAAAATAGAGGCATCTGATACATCAAACCTTATATTAAGTTGAGCTAAACCAGACTCTTCCATAATAGAAAAAACAGATGTGTTAATTTTAGGATAATCGGCAGTATTATCAGACATTTTGCCTATCTCCTTTCGAGTCATAAAAAACAGGATTTACAATCTCCGATTTAACTTTTCCGCCTTTAGTGTCAATAGCATAAACGTATTCTCCCAAACGAGTCCTACCAGATTGTATTAGAGCTAAAGCTATGTACTTATCCAACATAGGACTAAAATATGATGAAGTAACGTGACCGATCATAATTGATTGTTTAGATAAACTTTCAACTATTTGCGCACCTTCAGATATTTTTTCTGATGACTGAAAGGGCATTAATCCAACAAATTGCTTCCTATCACTTCTAACCATCTCTTTTCTATCTAAAGATCTCTTACCCAGAAAATCCTTTGTTTTAGATAGCATTTTCCCATAACCTAAATCTACAGGTGTTACAGACCCATCAGTGTCCTGTCCAACTATCACATATCCTTTTTCTGCACGTAAAACATGCATCGTTTCAGTACCATATGGCGTTATGCCAAATTCACGCCCGGCATCCATAATTGCTTGCCATACAACGCTGCCATATTTAGAATCAACATTAATTTCATAAGACAGTTCTCCAGCAAAACTTACCCTGAACACACGTGCATTTACACCTGAAACAGTTCCTACTTTAAAAGACATGAACGGGAAAGATTCATTTGACAATTCTATGTCATCACATAACTTACCTAAAACCTTGCGGCTGTTTGGTCCATTTATCGATATGGTAGACCATTGATCTGTCACAGAAGTCAGATAAACCTTTAATTCAGGCCACTCCGTTTGCAACCATCTTTCTAACCAATCCATTACAGTGCCAGCACCTGAAGTTGTCGTGTGCATCAAATATTTGTTCTCACCAATTCTCGCTGTCACACCATCATCCATTACGTTGCCGTCATCTCCTAACATTAATCCATATCTGCATCTGTCAATTTGTAATTTAGACCAGTTATTTATATAAACCCTATTAAGAAACTCAGCCGAATCTGGACCATTGATTTCAATCTTACCTAACGTCGAAGCATCACAAATCCCAATTGAATTGCGCACCGCCAAACATTCTCTAATTACTGCATCATCTATAGTTTCATTAACTTTAGGGTAAAACCATGGTCTTTTCCATTGACCAACGTTCTCAAATTCAGCCCCAGCTCTAACATGCCAATCATGTATAGAAGTTCGTCTTACAGGATCAAATTGATCAAGCAAAGACCTTCCTG